>JALVPS010000357.1 GCA_027031685.1 Gammaproteobacteria bacterium
CAGGCGCGCTACCTGCAGTCATGGCGGGAAGGGACCTGACCGACGACGCGGCACGCCGCGAGGAGCTGCTCGACGCCATCCGCCGCGAGGTGCGCGCCACCGCCCACCTGACCGACCGCGACGCCCTTGATCCGGCCGTGTACGAGGCCTTGCGCAAGGTGGACCGCGCCCGCTTCGTGCGCCCCGAGGACCGCGACCTGGCCTGGTACGACGGCCCCCTGGACATCGGCGCCGGGCAGACCATCTCGCAGCCCTTCATCGTCGCCCTCATGACCGACCTGCTGGCCCTCGGCCCCCGCTCGCGGGTGCTGGAGATCGGCACCGGCTCCGGCTACCAGACCGCCATCCTGGCCGAGCTGGCCGGCGAGGTGTACACCGTGGAGCGCATCGCCGAGCTGGCCGAGGCGGCCCGGGCGCGGCTGCAGGAACTGGGCTACCGCAACATCCACTTCCGCACCGGCGACGGCCGCCAGGGCTGGCCCGAGGCGGCCCCTTTCGATGCCATCATCGTCACCGCCGCCGCCGAATCCATCCCGCCCGCCCTCATCGAACAGCTCAGGCCCGGCGGCCATCTGGTCATCCCCGTCGGCCCGCCCTGGCAGACCCAGCGCCTGCTGGACATCACCCGCGACGCGGACGGCCACATCGAGCAGCGCGAACTGCTGCCGGTGGCGTTCGTGCCACTGCGTTAGGTGTGAACTGTGGTTTACAATTGATTGCTCGCGCACTAGACTCGATGCCATGTTCGACATCGTGATGAGCGAGACCTTTGCCCGGTGGTTGCGCGGGTTGCGCGACTCGCAGGCAGTGGCCCGAATCAATGCCCGTCTGCGGCGGGTGTCGCTCGGACACCTTGGCGATGTCAAGTCGGTCGGTGAAGGAGTGCAAGAGATGCGCATTTTTCACGGGCCGGGCTATCGAATCTATTTTATTCGTGAGGGCCAAACGGTGATCGTGCTGTTGTGTGGTGGCGACAAGTCCAGCCAACGCCACGACATCGCCTTGGCACACCGTTTGGCCGAGGCGTGGAGGCGCAGCCGATGAGTGAAAAGTTTTCTCGCTGGGATGCAGCGGACTTCCTGCGCACGGAGCAGGACATAGCGGCCTATCTGGAGGCCTGCATCGAGGAAGACGCCGGGGACGGCCGGCTCGTCCAGGCCGCCCTGGGCGACATTGCACGGGCGCGCAGCATGACCCGCCTGGCCCGGGAGACGGGGCTCACGCGGGAGGGGTTGTACAAGGCCCTCTCCGGGGAGGGCAACCCCAGCTTTGCCACCATCCTGAAGGTGGCGCGCGCCCTTGGCCTGGAGCTGCATTTCCGACCGGCGCGGTGCGAAGGGCTCGAAGGGGGCGGGGAGAACTCGCCACCGGCCACCGCCTGAAGCAGCCGCCCACCCCGGTGCGCCGCCAGCTTGCGTTCCAGGGCCTCGAGCGCCAGCCGCGGGAAGGGCACCGGTTCCAGCCGTTCGGCGTTGGGCACGCCGCCCGGACCCTGCGCGTTGACCCATGACCTTGTCGCCGGCGAGGTCCAGGCCGACCAGGCACTTCATTCGGGACGGCGACGACCAGTCTGCCTCAGCCGGGGACTGATTCGCGACGCAATACCAAGCGCGGCAGATCGTCGCCGCCGTGGGTGTGGTCGCGATAGTGTGCCCATGCGGCCCGGCCGCGCCGCCGGAAGGCCGCCTCCACCGCCTGCGCATAGTCTCGTCCGATCACCGCGCTGCCATCCCGCCTGCCCTGCGCCAGACGCTCACGGGCCTCGGGCAGTCCGACGAAGGCGAACACCTGCGCCCCCGGTGGCCGATTCACGATATGCTCGCCCACCGCCTCCAGGCGATAGTTGCGCTCACGCCGCTGCAACCGGTGCAGTTCGTCTTCGGTCACCCGGGCCAGCACGCCCCAGACCTGCTCACCCGGCGCCGGCTCGATGTCGAGAAAGGCGACGAAGACCTCCGGCCAGCTTCCGTCCTCGCCCCGATACCGCTTGTAGCCGGGGATGGCGCGGCGGTTGTCCATCGCCACCCCCCAGGTCCGCCGATAGCCCTCCAGGCACACCCAGGGAAAATCCTCCGTGACCCACTCCTCGCGCCCCAGGGTGCGCGCCAGGGAGGCCGGATCCACCAGCGAGCCATAGCCGAACACCCAGGTGCCGCCCTCCTCCAGGCGGCCCGGCTCCCCGTTGAATGGAAAGGCCTCGCACAGCCCCGGCGGCGGTCGGCGCCGCACCCAGGCCGAGGGATGGCGGGCGTATTCGTAGTCCGGCTCTACCTGGCGATAGGGACCGAAGAACACCTCGCCATCGGCGATCCGGTAATGACGCTCGCCGAACACCCCCTGATCCACCTGCGCCAGGGTGCCGCGGATGTCCACATGGAGGGCCTCCACCTCCAGCAACCGGCCGCTGCGCGGATCGGTGTAGAGCAGGCGGCCCACCCGGCCTGCCTCGTCCACGGCAGCGACCTGGATCCCGTGCTCGGCCAGCGGCACGAAAATGCGCAGCGGAATGTAGGGCTCGGCGAAGGGGTGGCCCAGCGGACCGTCGCGCAGGACCAGATTACGCAGGGTGAGGGAATGGACCCGCACCCGTGCCACGATGCGCGCCTGGAGGCCGGTGACGGTCACCGGCGCGGCGTAGAAGCTGCACGCCAGCCGGTCGGGACCCTTGCCGTCATGGAGGATGTTCAGGTCCGGCTTGAAGTGAAGCAGGCGCTTGGGGCGCACCAGCAGGGCCGTGAACCAGGCGACCACCGCCGCGAAGAAGAACAGCGCCGAGAGGAGCTGCACCCCCTCAATCAGATCGTCCGCCCAGACGGGTCGCCCCTCGCACAGGCCGGTCACCTCCGAGAGGGTGACGAAGGCGACGAAGGAGCGCTCCAGGCAGTCGCGCACCGGCACGTCCCCGGCGAGCAGACGAAAGGCCGCGGCGAAGAGCAGCACCATCAACAGCACCGCCGCCAGCACCGCGAAGAAGAACCGCAGATAACTGCCACCCGCCCAGTACTGAACCAGCCAGTGGTAGAGCTGTGTTCTCAGGTTCTGTGAGATCGGCGAGGTGCGCGTCATGGTCTATCCCCCTGCGGTTGCCCCGATGAAAATCCGTCGGACCCGACTTTGTGCGGTATCTGGCGGCAGCGCGGACGGCATCGGGACCGACGGATTCCTGAATAGCACTCTTTGTAGAGCACCTCGAGAAACCTCGGGTCTTGCCATTTTGTCCAGCGTAACGGTTTGATTTTCGTGTCGATTCGAGTGTGGCTCCGTGTTCTTGTGGACGGCAGTATGAGTCACGGGTGTTGTGGAGGAAGCCCGAGGAATTCTGAAAACCGGCTTGCCAGTCGATTGAATCCTTGCGCGCATAGATGTGGGTGCATGAGGATATGGGATATCCTGTTTGGTAAGCTATCAGTGGCGGAAACGTCCCAATACGCTGGACATCTTATGTCAGCGGACAGGTAGAGGGGGGATACGATCAGGCACGGTGTCCTTGGGATCCAGCGTTTGGCTAGTGCAATACCCTCAGCCCGGGTGCCTCCAGGGTATTCTCGGAACAAATCCAGCACAAAGAGGTCGCTTTCTCGAATGCGCTCAGGTGTGAGCAGGGCGACGGTTTCCTGGTAAAGCATGGTGTATACTGAGTTGTCCTTGCTTGATGCCATTCTTACAGCGTGCTTCAGCGCAACGCCCAGGGCTTCAGTGTCCGTGATGATGAGTATGGATTGTGGCACGGCTCAAATCAGAAAATGGCGACCCAAAAGCTCCGGATTCTCCAGCAGCCGG
>JALVPS010000358.1 GCA_027031685.1 Gammaproteobacteria bacterium
CGCTCAGGACCCTGCCGGCCGATTTCTGGCTGTTTCAGATCTACGGCGCCACCGCGGTGCTGGTGGGGACCTGGGTGTGGCTCACGGCGGGCCAGCGGTTGCCGGCCCTGCTCATTTTGGCCTCCGGCCTCGCGTTTCTGGTATCCACGGCCAGCGCCTCGCTCATCGTGGCCCGCGAGCTCGCCCTGCCGGCGGCGACGCTGCGCAATCTGGTCTCCGCCTTCCACCTGGGCAACAACCTCTTTTCCCTGGTGCTCATCGCCCTGATGTGGCACTACCCCCGCCGGGTGGGCGGGCGGCTCCTGCTGTGGCTGTTCGCCGGTTGGCTGGCGTTTGCCTGGCTCAACGAGCGTTACCAGTGGCACGACCTGCCGGGGCATAACGTCGGCTTTCAGGTATCCATCGTCATGCTGGTGGGCATCGTGGCCGTGGCGGAGCAGTGGTGGGCCACCCGCGGCCGCGCCGCCGACCGGGCAGTGGTCAAGTTCCTGCTCCTTGCCCTGGTGCTGGTCAACATCATTGCGCTGCTGTCCTACTACCACGCCGCTTGGCTGTCCGGGCGGCCGCTGCTGCCCCTGGTGGGGAGCCTGGGGCTGGCGGGCCTGTTCTATCTGGCGCTGGTGATCGGCGTGGTGCGCTACCGCATGTTCGATGTGGAGCGGTGGTGGCTGCACATCTGGCTGTGGCTGGCGGCCGGCGTGGGGATTCTGGGGCTGGACATCCTGGTGAGCGTGCTGGTGCCGGGCCTGGGCCAGTATTCGCTGGTGCTCGTGCTGGTGCTCGTCGGCTGGATCTATTTTCCCCTGCGGCAGTGGTTGTGGGAAAAGGCATTTCCCGCGGCGGAGAGCGCGCAGGTGCTGCAGTCGCTGCCGGCCTTCATGCTGCAACTCGTCACCGGCCGGGGAGGGGATCCGGAGTCGGCCTGGCGGGCGTTGCTGGACGACCTGTTCCAGCCCCTGGAAACGGCCCGGGTGGCGCGTATGGCAGAGGCGCCGCGCCTGCTCTCGGGCGGCGAGCGGCTGTACGTGCCTGGCCTCGAGTCCGGCGGGTATGAACTCCGGCTCGCCAACCACGGCGCGCGCCTGCTGTATTCGGGGGATCTGGCGTTGGCCGGGACGATCCACGACATCGCCGCCCGGCTGGTGGCGGAACTGGAGGCGTATCGTCGCGGCGTCATGCGCGAACGGGAACGCATCATGCGCGACCTCCACGACGAGGTCGGTGGCCGGTTGCTGACGCTGATTCATGAATGCAGGCAACAGCGGGCTGCCGAGGCGGCGCGTGAGGCGCTGGAGGCGCTGCGGGACGTAATCTATCTGAACGGTGATGGTGAGGCGCGGGTGGCGCTCGAGGAAGTGGTGGCGCGGTGGCGCCGGCAGACCCGCAAGCGGCTGGCGCGTGTCGGCGTGAAGCTGGATTGGGACTGGGACCCGGACATGCTGGCCGGCTTCTGGCTCAGCGCGAGGGCGGTGCTCAACCTGGGACGGATCCTGCAGGAAGCGGTGAACAACGCATTGCGGCACGCCAGCCCGGGCGAGATCCGCGTCGCCGGCTGGCTGTCCGGAGAGAGGCTGCACCTGCTGATCGCCAACGACGGGGTCGGTCGGGCCGGCGCAGCCAACGACGGTGATGCCGGGGATGGCGGCCAGGGAATGGAGAACATGAAGCACCGTGCCGCCGAGCTCGGCGGCAGCCTGGTCGTCGAGGCGTCGGACCAGACATATCGCGTGGAAGTGGTGGTGCCGCTGGTACGGACGGAGGAGCGCGCGGGTGAAACGCTGTCTCGTCGTTGAGGATCATGCCCAGACGCGGCAGTGGTGGCTGGCCGAGCTGCCGGGCATCTTTCCAGGCTGTATGGCCCGGGCGGTGTCCACCGTGGCCGAGGCGCGACGGCTGTTGCGACAGGAGGGATTTTCGCTCGCCATCGTCGATATCAAGTTGCCGGACGGCTCGGGCGTCGATCTCATCGGCGAGATTTGCCGCCGCCACCCGGACACGGTGTGTGTGGTCAATTCCATCTTCGATGACGACCAGCACGTGTTCGCGGCCCTCAGGGCGGGGGCGCAGGGATATCTGTCCAAGGACGAGCCGCGCGGATCACAGGCGGAACAGCTGCGCAGCATCGTGCATGGCCAGCCGCCCCTGTCCCCGGGCATCGCGCGGCGCATCCTGCGTCACTTCGCCCGTCAGGGCGGCTCCGGGGGCGCCATGCCGGTCGTGGACGGGCCGGCCCATGATCTCACCGGACGCGAGGTCGATGTGCTGCGCCTGATCGCCAAGGGCTATTCGCGTCCCGAGGTGGCCGAGCTGCTGGGGCTGTCGGTGAACACGGTGGCGACCTACACCAAGTCCATTTACCGGAAGCTGGATATTTCCCGCCGGGCCGAGGCAGTGGTCGAGGCGGTGCGGCTCGGTCTGATCCGCTCCGACTAGGGCGCGAGGCGGCGGGGACTGTCGAGGGAGGATAAGGCGAGGCATGCGTGGCGCAAGCGGAAAAAGACGGAACAGGACGGTCGAGGCGCGCGGCGAGGCCCCGCGCGGGCGGGCGCGGCCGGGGCGACTGGCTGGCGGGCTGGCGGCCGTCCTGCTGGCGGCGTGCGGCATGGCCACCGCCGGTGGCGGGGTGAAGACGCGGCCCGCCGGGTCGCAGACCCCTGCCGGCAAGCCCGTGATGTTCGAGTGTCCGCGCGCCTATCTGGGCGTGCGGCAGGATCTCCTGCCCACCCACTGGGCGGCTGTCGGCGGGCACCGGCCCCTGCGCCTGAAGATGTCGCAGGCCCACGGGGACGAGCTGTTGTGCATCTATCGGGACGAGCGCGGGCGGAGTGTCGGCACCGTGAAGCGCCTGGCGCCGGGCGGGTACCGGTGCATCTCGGACGGCGCGGGCCGGTTCCGCTGTCGCCCGGCGCGCTGAGCGGGCGCGGGCCGCCATGCCGGGTGCGGGGCGCGACAGCGGACGGCGGGCGCGGCGGCTGGGGCGATGGCCGAGGTGCAGGTGGGTGACGCTGCTGATGGTCGTGGGCGTGTCGATGTGGGGTGTCGTCGTGCCGGCCCGGGAGGCGCCCGGGGGCGTGTACCGGCTGCTGCCGCTGGGGCAGTGGCAGGCGCGGTGGGCGGGAGCGGGCGGCGGAGACGGCGCGTGGCCCGGGCCGGATGCGTATGGCGTGGTCTATGTGGCCGATGTGGCGCCGGGGCAGCACTACGACCTGGGTCTGCGCCTGCGGGCGGGGCCGAACACCCGGCTCCGCGTGGCGGTGTTCGACCGCCCGCCCTCGGCGCCCGGGGCCCGGCGGTACGACCTGCCCCTGGGGCCGGTGGTGCGCACCGCCTCGCCGGCCGTGGAATATCGCTGGCACCTGGGCATCTCGCCGCACAGCAAGGGGCGGCGCCTGTTCATCACCCTCTCCGTGGCGGCCGGAACCCCTGGGCAGGGGCATGCCGTCTGGCACGCCATCTACCTCGCTCCGGCGCCGCGCCGGCCGATGGACAGCCTCGGCCGCGGGATCACCTATCTGGCCGGGCCGCGCACGCTCGTGCTTGCCGCTGGCGGGGACGGCAGCCCGTGGGCCGCGCGCGATCCCTGCGCGGTCCCCACCCTGGCGCCCGGGCCGTGTGGGCCGACGAATCTCGTTCGCAATGGGGACTTTCGGCTCGGCCTGGCGGGGTGGGCGCTGATACCCGGGGAGGATGGCAGTGATGCGGGCCGGGTCCTCGTCGACGAGAACGGGCTCGTCATTCGCGGCGCGGATGGCGGGCCGCAGGTGGGTGTGACACAGATC
>JALVPS010000359.1 GCA_027031685.1 Gammaproteobacteria bacterium
TGGGGGGGGGCCAGCAGGGGCGGGGGTGTGACGGGCGGCAACAGCGCCTCGGGGCGCGGATCCAGGTAATTGATGCCGGTCAGGTAGTGGAGGATGCGCTCGTCGATATGCAGTGGCGAGCTGCCGGGATCGGCGGAGCGCTCCACGTCGAGCAGGCGCCACTCGCGCAACGGGCGCAGCGGCGTCATGGCGCTCCAGTGGGGTTCGTCGAGCAGGCCGAGGGCCAGGTGGAAGCTGACGGTGGGCCGGGTCTGGCCCTGGGCGGCGGCGCACAGTTGCGCCAGCTCGCTGTCCAGCTCCACCCCGGCGCAGAGCAGCAGCAGGTCTCGCTCGAAGCGGCTCAGGCCGAAGCTGTCCGCCAGTTGGTCGATGGCGGCCGGGGCGGGCAGGGCCTGGCGGGCGGCGTCGCGGGCCGTCGCGTCCGGCGTCTCGCCCGCCAGGCGCGCCTTGAGCCGCGCGAATTCGGCCACCAGAAAGGCCTGGTTGGCATCGATCCAGTCCGGTGTCAGTGGTGCGTTCATTGGATGGTCAGCCTCTTGTCCAGGAATGCGGGCGGACTGGCCTCGCGGTCGATGATGGGGCTGTCGATGCCGTCCACCCGCAGGCGCGCCAGGTGCTCGCCCGACGGCGCCCGCGGGATGACGAAATCGAGGGTGTCCGTCGGCGACGAGAAGGGCTCGGGCTCGAACTCCAGTTGCCCGAGGATCAGCTTCACGGTCTGCTCCGGGCGGATTTGCGGTTGGCATTGCAGGCTGAAGCTGGTGTCGCCGCTGCCGTCCGGGGTAACGGTTTTCGGCAGGTCGGTGAGTTCGGGCGCCAGCACCAGCGCCAGGTGATTGCTCTCGCGGATCGCGGTTTCCCCGGGCCGCTTCAACTCCGCCGCCAGGTCGTAGACGGCCACCGGGAAATCGGCCGCCCGGGCGATGGGGATGTCGAAGCTCAGGCGGTCGCCCGTGCCGCCCGCTGCGGGCAGCCGCGTCTCGATGCCGAAACGCGGATTGGCCAGCCGTACCTGTTGCTCCGCTCCATCCAGGTGGTGGCCGCGCAGGGTGACGGCCCGTCCCAGTTGGGCCACGGGCTGCCCGCCGGCGGGTTCCACCGCCTCCAGGGTCGGCAACGGCGGCACCAGGTCGGGGGTGGTGACGATGCCCTGTTCCCGGCCGGCCACCACCGGGCCACGGCTCAGCACCGGCAGGGGCGCGCGGGCCGGCGTGGTGGACTCGATGAGCACCACCGAGACCTGGTAGGCGGCGGTGGGGCGGTAGCTGCTCTGCGCCGCGGTCCACAACTTGGACATCTCTTCGTTGTTGAGGAACGCGGGGGTGATGCGCAGCTGCTCCACCTGTTCGGCCAGGCCGGAGTCGGCCAGCGCGCGCAGCGCCGGGGGAAGGGTGTCGCCCACGTCCGGCGAGGGTTGCAGCGCGGTACGAATGGCCTGCCGGTCCAGCACCGGGCGCTCGTGCAATAGTTGCATGGCGTAGCCGAGCAGGATCTCGCGGTGCAGGTCGGCGTTGCCGTAGGCGGAGATGAGGTAGTGCAGGTCCAGAGCCAGCGGCGGGTTGGCCAGGCGCTGGCGACCGCTGGGGTCGCGGGCGGGCAGCCCCTCGTTGCGCCAGCCGCTGTTGGGAGTGACCTGGTGGAGGAACAGGTTGAGCTGCGAGCTTTCGGTACTGCCCTCGGCTACCACCCGATCGGGCGGCAGCACGCTGACGCTGACCGTGCTGCCGATGATGCCGCTGACGTTGTGATTGATCATGCCGTCGTTGAGCAGGTCGCGCAGCACGGCGGTGACGCCGGCGATAGCCAGGGCGGTGCTCATCCGCGCCCCCGCTGGCGCTGGGCCAGGTAGTCGTCGAGGCTCATGGGCTCACGGCGCGGGCGCCGCGCCGGGCGGGTTGGGCTGGATTCCGGTACCGCCGTCACCTCGACGCGACCGATATGCACATGGACCTCGGTGGGTTCCGTTTCGGTCTGCATCGCCGCACGTTCGGATAACGCTGGGGTGGTGGCATCGAAGTGCGCCGCGCTGGCGTGGGTCGGGGCCAGGAGCGGCTCGGGGAAGGGCGATGCCATATCGGACGATGTGGTTGGGGCTGTGGGCCCGGATTGACGTGGTGTGGGTTGGGTCGGCTCGGAGCGGGCTGCCGCTGCGTCAGGGGCAAGCAGGGTATCGGGCATGGTCATCACGCCCTGCCGCGGGCTGGCGGGGTCGCCGGCCGCGTGAATTGGAGTGGGCGCGGCGAGCGAGGTGGAAGGCCGTGGGGCCGGCGCTGGTTGCGATTCCCGTGTGCTATCCCGTTGGGTATGTGTAGGCGTTGGAGGGTATTGCAAAAGTGGATCCGCACCCTCTCCCTTGAGGGAGAGGGTGAAAGACAATGGCGTGTCGTCTTTTCTCGATGGGGCGGGGGTTTCGACAGCATCCTCTGTAGTGGCTGCGGCGGGTTCGGTCGGGGGTGCCGTGGCGGCGGCGCGTGGTGCTCCGGCCTGGTCGCTGGTCGCTGGCGCGGCAGGTCGGCGTTGGGGCGCGGGGGCGGCCGCGATGCCAACGTCCTGCGGCGTGACATAGGGCAACTGCGTCAGCGGGTGGACCACGGCGGCGTCGGGAGCCACGGCCTGCCGGACCAGACGTTGCAGCAGGCCGCTCATGCCAGCACCCGCTTCAGATAGGCCTGCCGCCGCACAGCGGGCAGGGCGAGGATCTGGGCCTCGCTCCAGCCGTAGGCCCGGGCCAGCAGGTGTACCTCGTCCAGCAGGCGTCGCGCCTGCGCGGCCAGCTCTTCCCACAGGAAGTGGGCGATGTCGAAGGGAACCACGGCGCTTTGGCCGCAGGCCTCGCAGCCCAGTTCCAGGCTGCAATCGGCGCAGGGGTCGGCCTCTTCCAGCGCGGCCTCGAAGGCAGGCGCCAGGTCCGCGTCCGCCTGGTCCCCGCAGCAGCGTTGCAGCAGTAGCCGCATGGCCTGTTCGGGGTCGTCCAGCCGGGCGATCTCCGCCAGGTCGCGGCTGGTGGGCGGACGACAGCTCAGGCCCGCTACCTCGCCCATGGGCCGGGCGCTGGCCGCCGGGGCCAGCAGGTCGCCGCAGCGCAGAGTGAATTCGAGGCGCTCGCCACAATGGGGGCAGTCGCAGTAGCCCGCCAGCTCCTCGCCGAACAGCCGCTGGCGCAGGCGTAGCAGGGCACTGTTGCGTTCGCCGAGCGGGCGATCGGCCAGTTCGTCCGTCGAGCTGTCCGGCGCCGCCACGGCGTAGAGCAGCAGGGCGCGGTCGATGGGATGGCGTTCGCAACCGCTGGCCCACATCGAGAGCAGGAAGTCGGCTGTCAGGGCCATGACGATTATGCCGCGGGTTCGGTAAAGCTCGGCTCGGCGGGCTCGGTCACTTCGTAGTCGCGTTCCCAGCCCTCGTTCTCGAGCTTGATGGTCTGGATCAGCACGGCGTTGGCATTGGCGTCCAGGTCGGCGGCCGCCTGGTACTCGGAGACCCAGCAGCGGTAGACCTTGTAGGCCAGCGCCAACTGGCCGGCCTCGTTGTAGATCTCGATGATGATGTCCTTGCGGAAGTCCTTGAGAGAGACCTCGGCGCCGAGGCCGGAGCCGAAGTTCCACACCTTGTTGGCCCACTGCTCGAACTCGGTGTCGTGGGTGACGCCGCGCTCCAGGGTGATGGCCTCGAACTTGGTGCGACCGGGGGACTTGCGCGAGGTGGAGGGGTCGCCACCCTCGCGGTGCTCCACCAGTTCGGTGGTGCGCTTGAGGGCGCCCACCTTGCTCACCC
>JALVPS010000360.1 GCA_027031685.1 Gammaproteobacteria bacterium
CAGGGTGACGGGGTGCGCGCCTTGCCCGGTAGGGGGTGGGTCTCTGTCGCTGCTCCTGGCCAACGTGCCGCTAGAGGCCAAGGAACAGCGGGCCGAGCTCGGCGATTATCGTGGTGGCCAGCCCAAGCAGCAGGTTGGTGAGCACCAGGCGGCGGATCCAGGCCAGCCGGACGGCGGCCACCGGCCAGTCCTCGGCCTCCACGGCCTGTTTCAGGCCGGGGTAAGGCACGAAGTAGATGAACAGGAAGATGGCGGTCATCAGCCAGGCGATGCCGGCCATGGCGTGCACGTAGGGCGCGGCGTTGGCAAAGCCGCCCAGGTAGCCGAGCAGCATGGCGTAGCCGGTGGCCAGCAGTGTGACGACCGACAGTCCCACCCACGGAAAGAAGCGGCCGAACACTGCCGCCATGAGCGGCAGGCGCTGGGGCGGCGCCAGGGTGGCGTTGGCGGCTGGGCGCAGGGCCATGTGGGCGAAGAACATGCCGCCCACCCAGATGAGGGTGGCCAGCAGGTGCAGAGTGAGCAGGTAGCGCATGATGGTGTGTTCCGTGCAGGCAGTTTAATCCTAACTTTGTCACATTCAGGGATGATCATGTTTGGTCCTGCTATCGACGCTGCGGCCTGGCGCTCTGCCAGTGTCGGGACAAACGGCGTTGGCCCGTCCTCAGGACGCCCCCTGTGCCGCCAGTTCACCAGGTTCGCCGCCCTGGCCGGCGTCTGTGAGCAGGCCTTTTTCGCGCAGGTAGCCGTGGAAATAGTCGACGGTGTAGCGGGCGTCGCAGCGGGTTTCGGCGAAGTGGAGGGCGTTGGTGGCGAGGCGCTCGGCGAGGGCGGGGTCGTGCCAGAGGGTGAGGATCTGTTCGCGCAGGGATTGGGGGTCGCGCACGTGGTAGGTGAGGACGTTCTCTCCGGGGAAGCTGTAGCCTTCCATGGCCACGGAGTCGGTGACGATGGTGGCCTTGCCGAGCAGGAACTGGGACAGCAGGGAGCCGTGCCCGCAGGGGATGGTGCCGGACAGCAGGGGCAGGACCATGAAGGCGCTGTTGTAGGCGATGTTCATGGCGTCGCCGTAGGGGATGTCGGTGAACACCTGCACGTTGTCCGGGATGTCGATGCCTTCGAGGTTGTGCGGGGAGGCGACCACGGCCAGTTTGACCTCGGGCAGGTCGCGCACGGCGTCGATGAGGGTGCGGTAATCGCGCCCCTCGCGGCCGATGGCAGCCACGTAGCGGCCGGGGACGATGGGCGGGGCCTGCTCGTTCACCGGCGGGCGGTCCACGCTCCACACCACCATGCGGAAGCGGTCGGGCGGCAGGTCGAGGTAGCGCGGGTAGTTGCGCGTCTCGATCATGGAATACATGACGAAGCGGTCCACGTTGCGCACACCGAGGCGGATGATCTGGTTGCGCAACCAGCCGTGCTGGTCCCAGTAGGGTAGCGTAAAACTCCAGGCCAGGTGCGGAGTGCGTACGCCCAGCAGGCGCTTGAAGATGCCTACCCATACGGCCATGAGCGTGCCGTGGGTGACGAGCAGATCGGCCTGGCCGCGGCGCGCCAGCCACACGGCACGCAGGGCGGTGAGATAACGCGCCAGGTAGGGCTTGCGCACACGATTGAGGCGCGGAAACTGCACCGTGGACAGGCAACGCCATTGGATGCGCGGGTCGGTGCGGTCGGCGATCCAGCGGAACGGCTCGCGCGCCTGGGGGTCCGGGTTTTCAGAGAGAGTGATCGCTTTCATGGGTCCTGATTCCTGACGCTGGTGGCGCCTCGGCCACGGCGGTGCGGTATTGTCACAGACCGGCCCCGGCGCCGCAGCCGCACGGTCCGGGAAATGTGCACCACTTCAAGACCGTTACGGCCTTGAAGTGGTGCGCGGCACACCCAATTCTTTGCCAGATTGGCCCTACCCGGAGGACTCCCCCATGCCCCAGCCCATCGACGAGCACTCCCTCCAGGAACTCAAACAACGCCTCACCCGCCTCAAGCGGCCGGTGCAACTGGTCTTCTTCGGCCAGAAGATGCCGGTCTGCAACAACTGCCGCGAGCAGCAGGTGCTGCTGGAGGCGGTGGCCCAGGTCAGCGATCGGGTCTCGCTGGAGGTGCTGGACATCGAGGACGACACCGCGCGTGCCCGTGCCCTGCAGGTGGACAAGATCCCTGCCACCGCGGTGCTGGGCGAGGGCGACCGTGATTATGGCATCCGTTTCTTTGGCATCACCAGTGGCTTCGAGTTCAGTTCCCTGGTGGAGGCCATCGAGATGGTGGGCACCGGGCGGGTGGACCTGCCGCCGGACGTGGCCAAGCTGGCCGAGCTGATTGACCGGCCCACCCACCTGGAGGTGATGGTCACCCTCACCTGCCCCTACTGCCCCAAGATGGTCAGGCTGGCGCACCAACTGGCCTACCTGAACGAGCACATCCGCGCCGACATGATCGATGCGGCCGAATTCCCGCAGCTGGTGCAGCGCTACCGCGTGAGCGGCGTGCCGCGCACCGTCATCGACGGCCGGCCCGCCTTCGAGGGCGCCCTGCCGCCGCAGAGCGCCGTGCTGGAGATCATCAAGGTGGTCAACCCGGCCGCCTGGGACAAGATCGACGCCCAGATGCGCGCCCTGCGCGGCGAGCGCAAGGCCCGCGACGCCGAGCCCGGCCACCGCTACGACGTGCTCATCGTCGGCGCCGGCCCGGCGGCCATGACCGCCACCATCTACGCCGCCCGCAAGGCCCTGGACGTGGCCGTGCTGGGCAAGGACACCGGCGGCCAGATGGTCAACACCGAGACCATCGAGAACTGGCCGGGCATCCCCGAGGTGGGCGGCCAGGAACTGGCCACCCTGTTCCGCCACCACGCCGAGCGCTTCCCCGTGGCCGAGCGGCTGGGCGTGACCGTCACGCGCATCGAGCGCGGCGGGGGCGGCGACTTCCTCGCCCACAGCGACGACGGCCAGACCTATCGCGCGCGCAGCGTCATCTACTGCGCCGGCAAGCAGTACCGCACCCTGGGCGTGCCCGGCGAGGCCCGCTTCCTGGGCCAGGGCATCGCCTTCTGCGCCACCTGCGACGCGCCCCTGTACGCCGACAAGCGCGTGGCCGTGGTCGGCGGCGGCAACTCCGCCTTCACCGCTGCGCGCGACCTGCTGCCCTGGGCGCGCGAGATCCACATCATCAACATCCTGCCCGACTTCCAGGCCGACCCCGTCCTGTTCGAGGAAGTCACCCGCCACCCCAACGTCCACCTCCACCCGGCCACCCACGTGCGCGCCTTCCTCGGCGAAGACCGCCTCACCGGCGTGCGGCTGGAATCCGAAGACGGCCAGCAGCGCCAGGACCTGGCCGTGGAAGGCGTCTTCCTGGAGATCGGCCTCGTGCCCAACAGCCGCCCCGTGGCCGGCCTGCTCGAGCTCGACGACCAGGGCCAGATCCCCGTCCAGCGCGACGGCAGCACCGCTGTGCCCGGCTTCTTCGCCGCCGGCGACGTCACCGACTGGCCCGACAAACAGATCGTCATCGCTGCCGGCTGCGGCGCGGAGGCCGCCCTCGCCGCCGAACGCTGGCTCAAGGGGAACAAGGGGTAGGGTTGCCCCCTCACCCCGGCCCTCTCCCCCACGGGGGAGAGGGAGGCCATGACCCGAGGGGTTCGGGGTTGGGCGCGCCCCCGACGCCCACCCACGCCATTCCTTCTCCCCGCCGGGGAGAAGGCCAGGATGAGGGGCGCGGGCCGGGGCGGCGGCTGTGCCTCGGGATGCGCCCTTTGCCCCCCCCCCC
>JALVPS010000361.1 GCA_027031685.1 Gammaproteobacteria bacterium
TGCAGGGCCTTGCGGCGCGCCTCCAGCTCGCGCAGGCGCTCGGTGTCCAGGCGGAAGCCGCGCCGCGCCAGGTTGGCCGCCACGGCCTCCAAATCCGTACGCAGGAGCTTGGGGTCGAGCATGGGGAGATTCCTTGCGGTTAAGGGTGGGGCCCGCGCCGTCCGGGGCGCGGCTCAGCGGATTTCGGCGGCGTAGGTTAGCACATGGTCCGGCTCCACCAGGTCGCGCAGCCGCTCGATCACCGCCAGCACCGTCTCCGGCTCGTCGAAGAACTCGATCACCAGCGGCAGGTCCAGGGCCAGGTCCACCAGGTGGGCGGCATGGATGACGCCCGACTGGCCATAGCCGGCGATGGCGCGGAACATGGTGACCCCCTTGACCCGCTCCTCGTCGTGCAGGCGCTTGAGGATCTTCTTGTGCACGTGCTCGCCTTCGGTGAGATAGATGCGTGCCACCAGCACCTTGTTCATAGCTGCCTCCCCAGATACAGGCCCAGCCAGGCGGCCACCACGCAGAAGCTGGCGCTGCCCGCCACGTTGATGAGGGCGCGCAGGTTCTCGCCCTGCTCGACCAGGTTGACCGTCTCAATGGAAAACGTGGAAAAGGTGGTGAAGGCCCCCAGGAAGCCCACCAGCACCGCCGCGCGCCACTCCGGCCCCACCGCCAGGCGCTCGATGAACAGCACGTACAGCAGGCCCATGACGAAGGAGCCGAGCAGGTTCACGCTCAGGGTGCCCCAGGGGAACTCGCGCCCCAGCCAGGCGTACACCGCCGTGGACACCCAGAACCGCCCCAGCGCGCCCACCGCGCCGCCCGCCGCGATCGCCACCAGCTGCATCACCCGTCGCGCCTCCTCTGCCGAGCGTTTCACACGATGGGGCGCATCTTACCACCGGCGTGACCGGGCCGATTGCCAGCACCCGGCGCTTTGCGCAGAATGCGCCCACCCTGGTCACCGGCCCGCGCCATGCTCCGCAAGCTGCTCTACCGCTACAGCGCCCGCCTGCCCTGCCGCCTCATCTATCCCGACGGCCGCCCCTACCTGGAACGCTACTACCTGGGCCGCCTGTTCGGCCTCACCTTCTACCTGCACCGCTTCGTCAACGGCGACGGCGACCGCGCCCTGCACGACCACCCCTGGCGCTGGTGCGGCGCCCTGGTGCTGGCCGGCGGCTACCGCGAGCGGCGCCTGCGCTGGTTCGACCCGCGGCACGGTTTCCACGCCGTGGAGCGGGCGGTGGGGGCCGGCCGCCTGAACCTGATGAACGCCCGCTCCTTCCACCAGATCCTGGCCGCCCGGCCGGACACCTGGACCCTGTTCGCCCACAGCGGCAAGATCAAGGAATGGGGCTTCCTGGAGGCCCGCCCGGCCGCCCGCTTCGAGGACGACCCGGCCCTGCACTACCACCGCGACCGCGACCCCGCCAGCCACCACCAGTGGTGGCGCAGCGCCCCGCGCGGGGCCGACGCCGGCCGCGCCCCGCCCCACCCGGGCGGGCCCTGATGCGATTGCGTATAATCCCCGCTTCCGGTCGCGCCCCGATAGCTCAGTCGGATAGAGCGGCCCCCTCCTAAGGGGCAGGTCGGGGGTTCGAATCCTCCTCGGGGCGCCATCTCCACCGGCCCGGTCAGCTCACTCCCCTTTCTTCTCCCCCTCCCCCTCCAGTCGCGCCCGCAGCGCCGCCACGAAGTCCGGCAGGTCGCCGGGGTGGCGCGAGGTGATCAGGTTGCCGTCCACCACCACCGGCGCGTCTTCCACCTTGACGCCGCCCCGGCGCAGTTCGTCGTGGGAGGGTGAGGGGACACGCTGGCTCGGTCATGGGGTGTCTCCGGGCTCGGTGGGGGCAGAAGCAGGCCGTCTCGCCCCAGTCGGGGTGTTCGGTGCGGGCGTGCTCGGCGCAGGCGGCGCGCGCCGCGTAGAGCTGCACCAGCAGGCGGTCGCGGGCGCGCAGGATGCGGGCGCGCTCGCCGCGGTGCTGACGGCCCAGACGGGTGGCCAGGCGGTGGGCGTGCTCGGCCCAGTGCGCCACGCGGCGCCGGTCCAGCCCGCGCAGCAGCTCAGCCAGGGTGTCGGGCGCGAGGCGCAGCAGGTAGCGCTCGATGAGCTGGCCGGTGCGCTCGCCGGCGGGGCGGGCGGCGGTGCGGCGCTGGTGCTGACGCAGGAAGCGCGTGCGCATGGCGGCTCAGTCCACGGTGAGCACCAGCTTGCCAATGAGTTCGCCGGCGGCCACCCGGTCGAAGGCACGCTGCAGGTTGTCCGGCGTGAGGCCGGCCAGGCGCTGGTGGTCGATGGGGCGGATCAGGCCGGCGTCGATCCAGCGCGCCAGGTCGGTCAGCAGGCGGCCGATGGCGGCCCGCTCGCCGGTGTCGTACAGGGAGCGGGTGAACATGAACTCCCAGCAGAAGGCCGCCGATTTGTTCTTGAGGCGGTTCATGTCCAGCGGCGCGCTGGCGCTCACCAGGGCCACGATGCGCCCGCGCGGGGCGATGCACTCGGCCATGGTGTCGAACCAGGTATTGGTATCGTGGGCGCACAGGATGTAGTCCACCTCGCCGTCCAGCTGTTCGCGCAGGGGCCGCCGGCGGTCGACCACCCGCGCCCCCAGCGCCTCGCACCAGGCGCGGCTCTCGTCCCGGCCGGCGGTGGCGAGCACGGCCAGACCGGCCAGGCGGCCCAGCTGGATGGCCACCGAGCCCACCCCGCCCGCGCCGTTGATGACCAGCAGCCGCCGTCCGGCGTCCGCCGGGGCGCGCACCCCCAGGTGGTCGAACAGCGACTCCCAGGCGGTGATGCCCACCAGCGGGAAGGCGGCCGCCTGGGCGAAGTCCAGCGTGGCCGGCTTGCGCGCCACCAGGCGGGCGTCGATGCGGTGGTAGCGGGCGAAGGTGCCGTCCCGCTTGAGCACGCCGGCGTAGTACACGGCATCGCCGGGCCGGAAGCCCTGCACGCCGTCGCCGGCGGCCACCACCTCGCCGGCGGCGTCGAAACCGAGCACGGTGGGCCGCGCCGCGCCCGCCTCGATGCCCGCCGCCAGCTTGGTGTCCACCGGGTTGACCGACACGGCGCGCACGGCCACCAGCAGCTCGCCGGGGGCCAGGCCGGCCGGGTCGATGTCCTCCGTGAAGGCGACAAAGCGCCGCTCGCCGTCCCTTTTTTCGATGCCGATCAGCTCGTTGCGCATGGGTTTCCTCCTTCGTGGCCGATGGTTGCCGGTTGATCCGACAAAGATGCGCGCCTGGCCAGCCGGCTTCAAGACGGGCCGGCGCCCGCTGCTACAATGGATGCCTTTCCGCCGCTGGACCGTCCCATGCGCACCATTCTCCTCCTGCTGCTCTGTCTGTTGTCCCTCGCCGCGCCTGCCCGCACGGTGCAGCTGTCGCTGGCCGACCTGTCCACCACTCCCGATGTGCCAGCCGCCCTGCGCGCCGGGCTGACGGCCACGCTGCAGGCCGCCTGGGACCAGCTGGGCCTGGCCTGGCAGGCGGGCGAGCTGGTGTGGCAGATGGCCGAGCGGGACGTGCCGCTGCGCGAAGGCTGCGCCCGGGCCGCCACCCTGGACCGCTGGCAGGGCACGGCCCGCCTCACTCGCGAGACTGTCCTGGCCCTCGACTTCACGCGCCTGAATGCGCCCATCACTCTCACTCTGGACGCCCCCCTCACGCTCGCCGCCACGGGACGCGTGGAACAGCGCTTCGGCCTGGACGCCTTCGGCCATTGCCGGGTGTACGCCCGCGACGGCTTCGACCTGCGCCTGGACGG
>JALVPS010000362.1 GCA_027031685.1 Gammaproteobacteria bacterium
CGGCACTGGCCGTGGCCGGCGGCGGCTACGCCGTGGGCGACGGCCACGGCACCCTGTGGTTCGGCTCCACCTACGCCGCCGGGCGCACCGATGCCGCCCCCGACGCGCGCAGCCGGCGCAGCAACCTGCAGCGGCTGGCGCGCCTCTTCCCCGCCCTGGCCGAGGCGCCCGGTGACTGGCGCCAGGACTGGGCCGGCATCCGCGCCACCACCCCCGACCGCCTGCCGCTGGCCGGTCCCGTGCTCGAGGCGGACGCCTTCCGCCGCCAGTGGGGACCCCTGCTGCGCGGCGAGCGGCGCCGGCAGCCACCCCCCGTGCCCCTCCAGGACGGCCTGTTCGTGCTGGGGGGGCTGGGCTCGCGCGCCATGACCTATGGCCTGCTCGCCGCGGAGCTGCTGGCCAGCCTGCTGGACGGCAACCCCCTGCCCGTGGACCGTCCCCTCTGCGAGGCCCTGCACCCGGGCCGCTTCCTGGCGCGCGCCCTGCGGCGGGGCGACGCCCACCCGGGGCGCTAGGGGCGGCTGTCCGCCGGCACGCCCGTCAGCGCCACACCCGCTCGCAGCGCGCGCCGGCGGCGCACAGCAGCTCGTAGCCGATGGTGCCGGCCCGCTCGGCGATGCGTTCCACGGGCAGGTCGTCGCCCCACAGCTGCACCGGCTCGCCGATGCGGGCCTGGGGGCAGCCGCGCAGGTCGATACACAGGCTGTCCATGGATACGCGGCCGACGAGCGGCACCTCGACCCCGCCCACGTGCACCGGGGTGCCGCTGGGGGCGTGGCGCGGATAGCCGTCGCCGTAGCCGATGGCCACCACCCCCACGGGCATGTCCTCGGGGCAGGTCCATGTGCCGCCGTAGCCAATGGCCTGGCCGGCTCTGCGCCGGTGAATGGCGATCAGCGGGGCGGTGAGCCGCATGACGGGCCGCAGGCCGAGTTCGGCCGCCGTGCGCCCCTGCAGGGGCGAAGCGCCGTACAGCATGAGGCCGGGCCGCACCCAGTCGAAGTGCATCGGCGGAGCGCTCAGCAGGGCGGCGGAATTGGCCAGGCTGCGGGGCCGGTCCAGGCCGGCGGTGGCCTGCCGGAAGCGGGCCAGCTGCCGGGCATTGGCGGGGTGCCCGGGCAGATCGGCATTGGCCAGGTGCGACAACACGCCGGTGCAGGCCGCCCCCAGCCGGCGGCAGGCGGCCGCGCCGGTCTCGGCGGGCAGGCCGAGGCGGCCCATGCCGGTGTCGATCTTGACCCAGGCCTCGGGGGCGGCGCCGGCCAGGTACAGGGCGAGCTGGTCCGGGTGGTGGACCACCAGGGTGAGGCGCGCGGCGCGGGCGGCGGCCACCTCGCCCGCGTCCAGGGCGCCGTGCAGCACCAGGATGGGCCGGTCGATGCCGGCGGCGCGCAGGGCCAGCCCCTCACCCGGGCTGGCCACAGCGAAGGCGTCCACCTCCCCGGCGATGGCCTCGGCCACCGGCACCATGCCGTGGCCGTAGGCGTCGGCCTTGACCACGGCCATGAGGCGGGCGCGCGGCGCGGCGCGGCGGGCGACCTGCAGGTTGTGACGCAGCGCGTCGAGACGGATGGTGGCGCGCGGGCGCCGCGTCAAGCGGGCACCTCGCTGGAGTACACGTCGGGGGTGTAGTTCTCGAAGCGGGTGTATTCGCCGAGGAAGGTGAGGCGCACGGTGCCGATGGGGCCGTTGCGCTGCTTGCCGATGATGATCTCGGCCACGCCCTTGTCCGGCGTGTCCTCGTTGTACACCTCGTCGCGGTAGATGAAGATGATGACGTCGGCATCCTGCTCGATGGCGCCGGACTCGCGCAGGTCGGACATCACCGGGCGCTTGTTGGGGCGCTGCTCCAGGGAACGGTTGAGCTGCGACAGGGCGATGACCGGCACCTTGAGCTCCTTGGCCAGGGCCTTGAGGCTGCGCGAGATCTCCGAGATCTCGGTGGCCCGGTTCTCGCCGCGGTTGCTGGCCTGCATGAGCTGCAGGTAGTCCACCATGATCAGGCCCAGCCCGCCCTCGTGCTGGTGCTGGCGCGCCAGGCGGCGGGCACGGGCGCGCAGCTCGGTGGGGGTGAGCGCGGGCGTGTCGTCGATGTACAGCGGCACGTCGTTGAGCAGCTCCACGGCGCTGGTCAGGCGCGGCCAGTCCTCGTCGCGCAGGCGGCCGGTGCGCAGGCGCTGCTGGTTGACCCGGCCGATGGAGGACAGCATGCGGATGGCCAGGTGGTCGCCGGGCATCTCCATGCTGAACACGGCCACCGGCAGGCGCTTCTTGATGGCCGCGTACTCGGCCATGTTCATGGCGAAGGAGGTCTTGCCCATGGACGGGCGGCCGGCGACGATGATCAGGTCGCCGCGCTGCAGGCCGGAGGTCATCTGGTCCAGGTCCTCGTAGCCGGTGGGCACGCCGGTGACCCCGTCGTTGTTGTCGATGACCCGGTCGATGTACTCCAGCGCGCCCTTCACCAGCCGCTTGAGGGGCTGGAAGCCCTCCTGGCCGCGCATGCGCTGCTCGGCGATCTCGAACACCTTGCGCTCTGCCTCGTCCAGGATGTCGCGGCTGTCGCGCTCGCCGGGGTGGAAGGCGGCGTCGGCGATCTCCCCGGCCACGGCGATGAGCTGGCGCAGGATGGAGCGCTCGCGCACGATGTCCGCGTAGGCGCGGATGTTGGCGGCGCTGGGCGTCTCGTTGGCCAGCATGCCCAGATAGGCCAGGCCGCCGGCGTTCTCCAGCTCGCCGCGCGGCTCCAGCCACTCGGCCAGGGTCACCACGTCGAAGGGCTGCTCGCGCTCGGCCAGCGCCTGGATGGCGCGGAAGATGATGCGGTGATCGGGGCGGTAGAAATCGGCCTCGGACACCCGGTCCGCCACCTGGTCCCAGGCCCGGTTGTCCAGCATCAGTCCCCCCAGCACGGCCTGTTCGGCCTCCACCGAATGGGGCGGGATCTTGAGCGACTGCAAGGCGTCCATGCGCTCGGTCGGCACCGGGCGACTGGTTTCAGGCATGTCGGGTCACGGACGGGTCGGCTGCGGAGAGGCCGCGCTACCGGCCGCCGCAGGGCACCCGGTAGGCGAGGTGGAGTATAGCACGGGCCGGCCGCCGGTCCGTGACCGGCGGGGCGATCAAGCGGCCTCTTCCGGCTCGACGATCACCTTGACGGTGGCGTCCACGTCGGTGTGCAGATGCGCGCCTACCTCGAACTCGCCCACGGTGCGCAGCGGGCCCTCCGGCAGGCGTATCTCCCGCTTCTCCACCGGCACGCCGGCGGCGCTGATGGCCTGGGCGATTTCCGCCGCGCCGATGGAGCCGAACAGCTTGCCCTCGTTGCCGGCATGGGCCTTGATGGTCACCTCCATGTCGGCCAGCCGGTCGCGGCGCGCCTCGGCGGCGGCCAGCGCCTCGGCGGCGGCCTTCTCCAGCTCGGCCCGACGCGCCTCGAACTCGGCGATGTTCTCCGGCGTGGCGTACTTGGCCTTGCCGGTGGGCAGCAGGTAGTTGCGGGCATAACCGGGCCGCACGGTGACCTTGTCACCGAGATTGCCCAGGTTCTCGACTTTTTCCAGCAGAATCACTTCCATCTTGGCTTACCTTTTCGTCACGAATGACGGTTGTAAAAACTTTTGAAAATTCAGGGCGCCGGCTGCACCCGCCGCCGCAGACCCACAAAGGCGTCCAGCGTGCCCAGCCCGGCCAGCACCACCAGCATGGGCGAGAACAGCACCAGCAGCAGGAAATACAGGCCCCACAGCCAGGCCGGG
>JALVPS010000363.1 GCA_027031685.1 Gammaproteobacteria bacterium
GCCAACATCCCCGTGCTCGCCCGCATGATCGACGAGGGCTGGGACATCATCGGCCCGGTGCCCTCCTGCGTGCTCATGTTCAAGCAGGAGCTGCCGCTCATGTTCCCGGACGACGAGGACGTGGCCAAGGTGCGCGCGCACATCTTCGACCCCTTCGAGTACCTCATGCTGCGCCACAAGGAGGGCCTGTTGAACACCGACTTCAAGCAGGGCCTGGGCAAGGTGGTGTACCACGCCGCCTGCCACCTGCGCGTGCAGAACATCGGCCTCAAGACGCGCGAGCTGTTCAAGCTGGTGCCGGACACCGAGATCGAGACCGTGGAGCGCTGCTCCGGCCACGACGGCACCTACGCCGTCAAGGCCGAGTTCCACGACATCTCCATGAAGATCTGCCGGCCGGTGTACAACAAGGTCAAGCAGAGCCAGCCCGACCACTACGGCAGCGACTGTCCCATGGCCGGCGCGCAGATCGCGCACGGCGTGGCCGACGGCAGCCAGGCCGAACACCCGCTGCGCCTGTTGCGCCGCGCCTACGGCATCTGAATCACCGCACTGCGGAGGCAAGTCCCATGAGCAAACTGACCCACGACGACCTGTTGAGCCTGGAGGAGTACGACGCCCAGCGGAACGATTTCCGCCGCCGCGTCCGCGAGGAGAAGAAGAAGCGCGTGGTCCACGTGGGGCCGCACGTGACCATGCACTTCGAGAACCGGCTCATCATGCAGTACCAGATCCAGGAGATGCTGCGCATCGAGCGCATCTTCGAGCGCGAGGGCATCCAGGACGAGCTGGACGCCTACAACCCGCTCATCCCGGAGGGCAGGAACTGGAAGGCCACCATGATGATCGAGTTCCCGGACCCGGAGGAGCGCAAGCGCTGGCTGGCCCGGCTGGTGGGCATCGAGGACAAGACCTGGGTGCAGGTGGACGACCACGAGAAGGTGTACGCCATCGCCAACGAGGACCTGGAGCGCACCACCCCCGACAAGACCTCCAGCGTGCACTTCCTGCGCTTCGAACTGACCGACGAGATGATCGCCAGCGCCAAGGCCGGCGCCCCCATCCGCGTGGGCATCGATCACCCCGAGTACCGGTACAGCGTCGAACTCGCGCCGGAGACGCGCGAGAGCCTGCTGGAGGACCTGGCCGCCTGATTCCGTCGGCCGTCCCGTCACCGCAAAAAAACCCGGTCAGTCCGCTGGCCGGGAGTTTTTTGCCAAAGGGCGGCCGCCGGGCGGCCCCGGCTCAAGCGTGGTGGTGGATCTCCGCGTCGCGGTAGTGGGGGTCCACCCAGCAGCGCGGCAGCGGCTCGCCGGACTGGAAGGTGACGTTCTCCTTGCGGAATTTCTCCGGGTCCGGCAGGTCCTCGCCGTAGTTGAGGCGGCCGGTGAACTCAGGATTGAAGGGGTCGATCAGCTCCTTGATGTCCAGCACTTCGATGAGGTGCCCGGTCTGCTTGTCTTTCAGAAACATCGCCTGTCTCCTCTGTGCATGATGGGACCATTGCCACCCATTATGTGCCTTTGTATCGGGGCGGTGATGACGTGTATCAAGGCTGGTGCCCCTCCTTTGCGGGGCGGAGGCCGGGTGGGCCTTCCCTACGGAAGTCACCCGGACAGGCCGGGCAGGGTGGCCGGATGCCCTGGCCGGAGCGCCGCGGGTCATGATGGTGACGCCCGGCCATGATGGGGTTTGCAATGCCTGCCGTCCGGCGGCATGGTTGTTGTTTGCCCGCCCGGGGCTCCGTACCGGATATTTGACTATGGGAGCCGTCTAGCGAGTCGTGCCGGACGGGCGCCGCCGCCGCACCCGCCGAGGAGACCATGAGCTACCTGCAACGCATCGAGGAGGTCAACCGCTACGACCTGAGCCACTTCCGCACCTGGTGGGTGGACGGCACGCGGGTGGGTTGGGTCAAGCCGGCCTTCGCCGCAGCCCTGGCCGGGCATGGCGCCGTGTTCGAGGTGAGCGAGGCGGGCGTGCGGCTGCACCCGGCGCTGGCCGATCCCCGCGCGCGCAGCGCGGCGGTGGCCGAGGTGGTGGCCGACCTGCACCAGCGCGGCGTCATCCGCCACTGGTACGACGAGCTGTACCCGGTGAACACCGGCTTCTCGAAGCCCGCCCTGCTGCTGCTGGAGCGCGCCGCCGTGCCCCTGTTCGGGGCGCGCGCCTATGGCGTGCACGTCAACGGCATCGTGCGGCGCGACGACGGCTGGTGGATGTGGGTGGCGCGCCGCTCGCGCAGCAAGCCCAACTTCCCCGGCATGCTGGACAACTTCGTGGCCGGCGGCCAGCCGGCCGGGCTGGACCTGCTGGACAACGTGATCAAGGAGTGCGGCGAGGAGGCCGGCGTGCCCCCGGCCCTGGCCGGCCTGGCCCAGCCGGTGGGCGAGCTGCGCTACTGCGTGGAGACCGAGCAGGGCCTGAAGCCCGACACCATCTTCGCCTTCGACCTGGAGCTGCCGCCCGATTTCGAGCCGCACGCCAACGACGGCGAGGTGGAGTCCTTCGAGCTGCTGCCCCTGGCCGAGGTGGCCGACCTGGTGGCCAACACGCGCCAGTTCAAGCCCAACTGCAACCTGGTGGTCATCGACTTCCTGCTGCGCCACGGCTTCATCGCCGCGGACGACCCGCAGCGCCTGGCGCTGCAACAGGCCCTGCATCCGACCCTGCCCGTGTGAGGGGAATTTCCCGCCCGCCGCGCAGTCCCATCTCCTGAGAACAACACGATGCCGCGGGCCATGCGCCCAGCGGCACGGCGACCCAGGAGAACGTCATGTCCCATGCGCCCGCCCGCGCGCGGCGGTGTCCGCCCGTCCGCGTCGTTTCCTGCCTGATCCTCACCCTGCTGCTCGCCGCCTGCGGCGACGCCACCGTCAGCCTGCAGCCGCCACCCGGCCGCCCCAGCGCCAGCGGCTTCACCCTGCAGACCGTGGTGACGGGGCTGAACATGCCCACGGCCATCGACTTCGCGCCCGACGGCACCCTGTTCATCGCCGAGCTGCCCGGCGTGGTGCGCGTGTACGCCGACGGCCGGCTGCTGGCCGAGCCCTTCATCGACCTGCGCGACGAGGTCAACCTGTCCGAGAACCGCGGCCTCATCGGCCTGGCCGTGCACCCCGATTTCCCGCGCCAGCCCTGGCTCTACCTGCAGTACGCCTACGACCCGCCGGAGACCGCCGGCCGCAGCGGCCGCGCCGGGCCGGACGGCGACGGCCAGCGCGTGGGGCGGCTGGTGCGCGTGCGGGCCGACGCCGCCGCCGGCTATCGGCGCGCCGTGCCCGGCAGCGAGCAGGTGCTGGTGGGCCGCAACAGCACCTGGGCGCACATCGCCCGCCCGGCCAACGCCCAGGAGGATGCCAGCGGCGGCTGGACCTGCTACCGGGACTTCCGCCCCTTCGGCACGCCGGTGCGGGACTGCATCCCCTCCGACGGCCGCTCGCACAGCGTGGGCGGGCTGGCCTTCGGCCCCGACGGCGCGCTGTACGCGGCCATCGGCGACGGCGCCTCCTACGTCATCCGCGACGACCGCGCCATGCGCGCCCAGGACCTGGACAGCCTGGCCGGCAAGATCCTGCGCCTCGACCCGGACACCGGCCTGGGCCTGCCCGACAACCCCTGGTTCGACGGCAACCCGGCCAGCAACCGCTCGCGGGTGGTGGCCTACGGCCTGCGCAACCCTTTCCGCTTCAGCGTGGACCCGCAGGACGGCACGCTGTGGATCGGCGACGTGGGCTGGGCCAGCTGGGAGGAGATCGACCGCGGCTGCGGCCACAACTTCGGCTGGCCCTGCTACGAGGGCGGCGACGGCCGCTCCCTGCCCACCGAGGCCTATCGCGACCAGCCCTACTGCCGCGAGCTGTACGACCGCGGCACGCCGGTCACCGCCGCCGTGTACGCCTGGGACCGGCGCGGCTACGGCGGCGCCGCCCTGGCCGGGCCGGTGTACCGCGCCGCGGCCTACCCGGCCGAGTGGCGCGGCACGCTGTTCTTCGGCGACTACGCCCAGGGCTGGCTGCGCGGCCTGCGTCTGGGTCCGGACGGGCGCCGGGTGGTGGACTTCGCCGACGGCCTGCGCGGGCCGGTGGACCTCAAGGTGGGGCCGGACGGGCTGCTGTACGTGGTGGAGGTGCTGCGCGGGCGGGTGCGCCGCTTCGCCTACGGGACCGCGGCGGGCGGCGGCGCCGGCGTGGTGCCCGGCAACCACCCGCCGCGCCTGCCGCGCCCGCCCAACCGGGTGGACGCCGTGGGCGACAGCGTGCGCCTCACCCTGGCCGCCGACGACCCGGACGGCGACCCGCTGTTCTTCACCGCCCACGGCCTGCCCCTCAGCGTGCAGCTGCGGCCGCGCAAGGGGGAGATCGGCGGCGAGCTCACCGAGGCGGGCGATCACGCCGTGCTGCTCAGCGTGGACGATGGGCGCGGCGGCCGCGCCGAGGCCGCCTTCCGCTGGCGGGTGGTGCGGCCCGACGAGCGCTGGCCCGGCCTGCGCATCGAGGCCCTGCGCGGCCACGGCCTGTGCCTGCGCGCCGAGTCGCAGGCCAACGGCGGCGGCCTGCTGCAGGGCGGCTGCACCGATACCACCTGGTGGCGGCCGCAGTACACCGGCGCCGGCTACCAGCTGCGCGCCGCCGACACCACCCTGTGCCTGACCGTCACGGACGACCGCGCCGACCCCGGCGTCCCGGCCGTGCTGCGCCCCTGCACCGGCCGCCCCAGCCAGTACTGGCGGGTGCAGGCCGACGGCGCCGGCAAGCGGCTGGTGGGCACGGCCAGCGGCCTGTGCCTGGGCGTGGCCGGCGACGCGCCCACGCCCGGCGCGCCGGTGCAGTTGCAGGAGTGTGATGGGCGGGTGGGGCAGCGCTGGCTATTCACCATCGACTAACCGATGCAGCGCCTCGGCCACCTTGGCCGCCAGCCGGTCCACCAGCCGGCTCTGCGCCGCCACGTAGTCGGCATAGCCGGGGCCGGCGGCCGTCTCGCGCAGGGTGAGCCGCCCGCCGGCCGCCTCGCCGCGCCGGCTGCGCGCCAGCAGCTGCCAGCGCGCGCGCAGCACCACCTCGCCGCCCAGCGCCCCGTCGAAGCGCTCCACCGTCAGGCGCAGCTGGTAGTCGGGCCGGTTGCGGCTGTCCCAGGGGTAGGTCAATACCCGCTCCAGCGCCAGGCGCGTGCTCAGGTCGTCGGCCAGCACGTGCAGGAACTCTTCCGCCAGGGAGCCGCCCCACTGGTGGAACTCGGCCAGATCCACCTCGGCCGGGCTGCGGCGGGTGACGATCTGCGGCCGCTTGAGCAGCTCCGGGAAGGCCAGCGGCCCCACGCCCAGCGACCCGGGGCGCTTCAGGGGCCGGGCCTGCTCCGGGCGGGCCACCGGGTACAGGGAGTAGAAGTAGGTCTCCGGCGACTCCGCCACCAGGGCGCAGGCGGACAGCAGCAGGGCGAGCAGCAGCAGGGGGAGGGTGCGGGCGTTCATGGCAAAGGTCCGGGCATGGGTCGGTGTGCGCATCGGGTCAGCGCCGCCCGCGCGGCTCCTTGCCGTACAGCAGGGCGTCCGGGTGGCGCTGCAGGTAGTCGGTGAGGGCGCGGAAGGAGTTGGCCGTCTGCGCCATCTCGTCGATGAGCTGGCGCAGGTCGTAGTACAGGGGCGAGTCCTCGCCCAGGGCGTTGCCGGTGGCTGCCAGGGTCTGCTCGGCCTGGCGCAGGGTGTCCTGCAGCTGGTTGGCGATGCCGGGCACCTCGTCGTTGAGCGTGCGTGCCAGCCGGTCCAGCTGCACCAGCACCTGGTCGAGGTGGGCGATGGTCTGGCTGGAGCGCGGCGAGTTCACCAGTTGCTTGAGGCCGTGGATGGTGTCGCGCAGGTCCTGGGTGATCTCCAGCAGCGGCATCTGCTGCACCTTCTCCAGCAGGTCGCTGGCGCTGCGCGCGATCTTCTCCAGCGGCGCCGGCAGGGTAGGGAACTCGGGATAGGGCTCGCCCGCCACGATCTGCGCCGGCGGCGCGTCGTCGTGGAACTCCAGGTCGATGTACAGTTGGCCGGTGAGCAGGTTGCCGGTCTTGAGCTGGGCGCGCAGGCCGCGCCGGACCAGCGTCTCGATGGCCGCCGCCGGGTCGCCGATGTCGCCGCTCAGGGAGGCCTCCTCCGGGTACAGGGTGACCAGCACGGGCAGTTCCACGGCCAGGGTCCTGGCGTCCATCTTGAGCTCGATGTCACGCACCTCGCCCACTTTGATGCCGCGGAACTCCACCGGCGCGCCGATGTGCAGGCCGCGCAGCGAGCCGTCGAAGTGCATCACGTAGTACAGCTTCAGGCGATGCGGCCGCTCCGACACGCTTTCGTGGTCCGGGTAGAGGGTGAACACGGTGTCCGGCCCGGCCGGCTGACCGGCGTCCAGACCCCGGGGCGTCTCGAAGGCGATGCCGCCGGTGAGCAGGGCAGCCACCGACTCGATGTGCGCCCGCACGCCCTCGGAGGTGACGCTGAAGTGGAAGCCGCTGGCGTTCCAGAAGCGGGTGTTGGTGTGCACCAGGCGGTCGTAGGGGGCGTTGATGAACACGGAGAGCATGACGCCGCGGCCGTCGTCGCGCAGGGCGTAGCGCACCACCTCGCCCACCTGGATCTGGCGCAGGTACACCGGCGAGCCCACGTCCAGCGAGCCGAGGCTGTCGGCGCTGAGCAGAAAGCTGCTGCCGGCGGCGCTGGACTCGATGCGCGGCGGCTCGTCCAGCCCCTGGTAGAAGTTGCGCGCGCCGCTGCCGTCGCTGCCCGGGTCCACCGCCACGTAGATGCCGGACAGCAGGGTGGTCAGGCCGCTCACGCCGCTGCTGCTGATGCGCGGCCGCACGATCCAGAAGCGGCTGTCCTCGCCCAGGTGCTCGCCGATGGAGCGGTTCAGGTCCAGGGTCACCAGCACCTGCTGCAAGTCGTTGCTGAGCTGGATGTCGCGCACCTTGCCCACCTCCACGTCCTTGTAGCGCACGCGGGTCTTGCCCACTTCCAGCCCCTCGGCCTGGGTGAAGGCCACCGTCACGCGCGGGCCACGCTCGCTGAGGGTCTTGTACACCAGCCAGCCGCCCACCAGCAGGGCCACCAGTGGCACCAGCCACACCAGCGACAGGCCCCGGCCGCGCTCCACCCGTGCCTCGGGCAGTTCATCCAGCGGCGGCTCAGCGGCCATCGTCGGCTTCCTCCAGCGCGTCCCAGATGAGGCGTGGATCGAAGCTGTTGGCGGCGAACATGGTGAGCACCACCACGGCGGCGAACGACAGCGAGCCGGCCCCGGCCTGCACGTTGGCCAGCGGCCCGAACTGCACCAGGGCCACCAGGATGGCGATGACGAAGATGTCCACCATGGACCAGCGCCCCACGAACTCGGTGAGGCGGTATAGGCGCGTGCGGTCCACCGGCCGCCAGCGCGAGCGGCGCTGCACGCTCACCAGCAGGAAGGCCAGCACCACCAGCTTGAGCACGGGCACGAAGATGCTGGCCACGAACACGATCAGCGCCAGCGGCCACATGCCGCCGGCGATGAGGTGCTGCACCCCGGCCAGAATGGTGGACGGCTCGCCCTGTCCCAGCAGGGTCACGTTCATCACCGGCAGGGTGTTGGCCGGAATGTAGAAGATCAGCGCGGCGATGAGCAGCGCCCAGGTGCGCGCCACGCTGTTGGGGCGGCGCAGGTGCAGGGGGCTGTCGCAGCGCGGGCAGCGGGGCCGGCCCGGCGCGGCCGGCAGGCGGCTCACCTGGCCGCACAGCTCACAGACGGCCAGCCCGAACTGGCGGGCCGTGGGGGCGCGGCTCATGCTGCCCCCTCCGCACGCTGCCAGACGCTGTACGGGTCGAGTGAGGCGGACAGCGCCGCCAGGGTGAAGATGAGCGCCACGAAGGCGTACAGCGCCGGGCCGGGGATCACCGTGGCCAGCTCACCCAGCTTCACCACCGCCACCAGGATGCTGAGCAGGAACACCTCCAGCATGCCCCAGGGCCGCGCGCTGCGCAGAAAGCGGTACAGCGGCCCCAGCCCCGGCGGGCGCACGCCGTGCCGCAGGGGCAGTAACAGATACAGCGTGCCGGCCAGGTCCAGCAGGGGAAACAGAAAGGTGGTCAGCAGCACCAGTATGGCCAGCAGCGGTCGGTCCGCCTGCCACAGGGCGCGGGCCGTGGACAGCAGGGTGCCCTCCAGCACCTGCCCCTGGGCGCGCAACGCCAGCAGCGGAAAGGCATTGGCCAGGGCGAACAGGATCACACCCGTCACCGCCAGCGCCAGGCTCCGCTCCAGCCCGTTGGGTACCTGCCGGTACAGCAGCGCACCGCAGCGCCGGCAACGCACGCGCAGCCCGGGGCGCACCGACGGCACCCGCTGCAGCAGGTCGCAGTCCTGACAGGCCAGCAGGCGGAGAGACGGGGTCGAGACGTGCATGGGGCGGGAAATCCCGGGAAAATCGGATGACTGACCCGATTCTGGAATGAAACGGCCCCGCTGTCGACCGGCGCGGCCGGAGGGGAAAACGATGAACTGCTACCGCTACCTCGTCTCGGGCCGCGTGCAGGGCGTGTGGTTTCGTCAGTCCACCGTGGCCGAGGCGCGCCCCCTGGGCCTGCGCGGCTACGTGCGCAACCTGCCCGACGGGCGCGTGGAAGTGGTCGCCTGCGGCGCGACCGAGGCCCTGGCCCGCCTCGAACAGTGGCTCCGGCACGGCCCACCCCTGGCGCAGGTCACCAGTGTGGGAAAGGCCCCCGCCAGCGACGAGGGCTGGAGCGACTTCCGCGTGCGCCACTGACTCACGGCCATAGCGCCGACAGCGGAAACTCGATGGCATCGAAAGGCGGCTGGCGCACCGGGGCGTCCTCGGACAGCGTCGCCAGCAGCAGCCAGTGGCCGTCCTGCAGGGCGTACACCTCCAAGGTCTGCAAGTCGGGGTCCACCAGCCACAGCCACTGCACGCCGTACTCGGCGTAGATGGGCATCTTGCCGCTGCGGTCGGTGCGGGCGGTGGCGGGGGAGAGGACCTCGCACACCCAGTCCGGGGCCAGCTCGAACCAGGCCGTCTCGGGCAGGGTGGGCAGGCGCTCGCGCCGCCAGCCGGCCAGGTCCGGCACCAGCACGTGCGGTCCCAGGTGCAGCTCCGGCTCGTCCAGGATCAGCCAGCCGCCGGGGCCGCCCTCGCCGAGGTCGTAGCCGCCGCCCACCTTGATGCCCAGCCGTGACGCCGCCTGGGCATGGCGCGGCCCCGGCCGCGGGTGGGTGACCAGCTGGCCGCGGACGATCTCCGCCACCTGGTGCGCCGGCACCCGCAGCAGGTCTTGGTAGCTGGCGGTCTTCTCGGCGGCATCGGCCATGGCAGCGTCTCCGGTGCGGCTTTTGCTACATATTATCAACCCTATCAACCGGGCAAATCAGGCAACCCGTCTGGTGTGCCAGGGGCCGCATGATTCCCGCCCGGTTTTACCTGTGCCACAGCGCGGCCATCATCCCCAAAGGAGCCGTTGGCCGGTTGGGGCAGATTCTGTGGTGCGATCTCGGTACATGCTCATAACAGATCGGCGGGACTGTGTATGGACAGGCCCGGCGAATTCAGCACATGCGTGTAGATCATGGTGGTGGACACGTCGGCGTGGCCCAACAGTTCCTGCACCGTGCGGATGTCGTAACCGGCCTCCAGCAGGTGGGTGGCGAATGAGTGACGCAAGGTATGGCTGCTGACCCGCTTGGTCAGGCCGGCCCCCTCGGCCGCCCGCTTGATGGCCTTCTGCAGGCCAGTTTCGTGCAGGTGATGGCGTCGCCTTGCCCCACTACGGGGATCGACTCCAATGCGGGTGGAGGCAAACACGAACTGCCAGCGCCACTCGTATTCGGCATTGGGATACTTCCGTCGTAGCGCATCGGGCAGGTAGACCGAACCAAAACCCGCAGCGAGGTCCTTTTCGTGGAGCCTCCTGGCCTGGGCAAGATGGGCCTCGAGATCCGCGCGATAGCGTTTGGGCAAGGGCACAACTCGATCCTTCTTGCCCTTGGCATTACGCACCACAATCTGGTGGTAATCGAAGTCGAGGTCCTGCACCCGCAGGCGGACGCACTCCATCAGACGCATCCCCGTGCCATACATCAGGCCCGCCATGAGCGCATCCCTGCCGGTCAATTGCGCCAGCAGCCGGTTGACCTCGTCCCGGCTCAACACGACAGGCAACCGGCGAGGCCGCTTCGCGCGCACAAACGAAGCATCATCCTCCAATGGAATATCCAACACCTGCTTGAAGAAGAACGCGAGCGCATTGAGTGCCACGCGTTGAGTCGATACCGACACATTCCGTTCCAAGGCCAAATGGTTCAGAAAATCGAAGGCCTGCCGCGCGTCCGGTTGCCTATCGGCCTGGTCTTGTGGCACAAGATGGAAGAAGCGCTTGACCCAATGAACGTAGGTTTGCTCAGTGCTGATGGAGTAGTCGTGTCGGCGGATTTCATTCTTCAGCTTTTCAATGTAGTTTGACTGGCGGCGGGACAAGCCACTGCTGCCTCTGTCGCCACTTTCACTTTTTGTTGGTCTGCTGGATGTCGAAGGATGTCCAGAAGAGGACTGGTAATCACGCGCCACCGTGCGATGGGATGGTGGCAGCGCCTTGAGGCCGGACTTCCAACCTTCCCAGTCGAAACCGCAGGCCCAGGCATGGCCCATCATGTCGCAGAGCAGAATCCGTATAGCATCGGCCGCCTGCCGGATCTGCCACACTTTCAGCCCAGATTTTCTGCCTAGCACGGCCAGGTAGGCCTCCAGATCGGCCAGCGTGTGCTCCCTTAGACGGCGGTTTGAGTGCTTGATATACTCCTCACAACGGATCACGTACCACCGGTCGAACGGCGGCTTAACCCCTTGATTCTTGAGGTGCTCCAGGTATCGGCTCCAGAAGCGGTCGTGGTTTGGCGAAGAGGGGCGGGTGGGTGAGCTGCGGTGCATGGCGTGTGTCAGTGTGCGTTCATACACACACTATAGGACAAAGTGTTATACGGAAACAGGTATTAAGTCACTATACGGCGTAGGCGATTCGGTATAGCACGGGAGTCCGTATAATCAACTGTTAGCTG
>JALVPS010000364.1 GCA_027031685.1 Gammaproteobacteria bacterium
ACCACCACCAGCCCCAGCGCGAGGCCGGCGTAGGCCAGCAACCAGCCACTGCCCACGAACAGCAGCGCCACCAACAACAGCACATGGTACGTGAGCGGCAGCAGCAAAAGCTCCAGGGCCGACTCCAGCAGGCGCGGCCGGGGGCCGAACAGGGCGTCGCGCAGCAGGCCCGGCACCTGCTCGCGGATCATGCGGAAGCGCCCGCCCTCCCAGCGCTCGCGCTGGGTGGCCGCCTCGCGACCCGTCTCCGGCATGTCCGACCACACCGCCGTGTGCGGCAGAAAGCGCACCCGCACCCCGGCGCGGATCAGGCGCGGATGGTACTCCAGATCCTCCACGATGGAGAAACTGTCGTAGGGCACGCGCGCCAGCGTGTCGCGGGCCAGGGCGAAGCCGTTGCCGAGGATGCCCACCGACAGGCCCAGCCGCTCACGCGCCAGGGGCCGCAGGTAGTTGAAGGCCAGGAAGGCGATGTTCATGAGGCGTGTGCGCAGGTTGGCCTGGGCGTTCTTGACACGGTAGGCGGCCTGGCCGGCACGCGCACCATCGGCGAAGAGGGCACGGAAGGCGTCCAGGAAGTTCTGCTCCACGCTGGTGTCGGCGTCCACCACGATGAAGGCGTCGTAGTCGTCACGCCCCAGCAGGTGCTCGAAGGCGTAGTGCAGGGCGTAGCCCTTGCCGCGCCGCTCCTCGTCCCGCCGCTCCAGCACGGAGCAGCCGAAGCTGCGCGCCACGGCGGCGGTATCGTCCGAGCAGTTGTCGGCCACCACGTGCAGGTCCTCGGGCGGCAGCGGGTGGTGGCAGCCCAGCAGGCTGCGCACCGTCTCCGGCAGGCCGGCGGCCTCGTTGTGAGCCGGGATGACCACCGCCAGGCGCGGCGCCGTGGCAGCGTCGGCCGGCACCGGCGGCGGACGCTGGCCGGGCAGGAAGGCGGGAAAGGTGAGCAGGGCCAGTTCCACGGTGCCCGGCAGGGTGGCCAGAAACAGCGCCAGCGCGATGAGGAACAGCACATCCTGCAGCATCGTCAGCACATCCATGCGCGGACCCTGCGCGGGCTCAGCCCTGTTGCCGCTGCTGGGCGGCGATCTCCTCGTGAATCTTCGCCATGTCCAGCTCCTTCACCTTTTGCAGCAGCTCCTCCAGCTGGCTGGCCGGCAGCGCACCGGGCTGGGCGAACACGATGACCTGCTCGCGGAAGATCATCAGGGTGGGGATGGAGCGGATCTGGAAGGCGGCGGCCAGCATCTGCTCCTCCTCGGTGTTGACCTTGGCGAAGACGATGTCCGGGTGCTGCTCGGAGACGGCCTCGAAGGTGGGCGCGAAGGACTTGCAGGGCCCGCACCAGGGTGCCCAGAAGTCCACGATCACGATGTCATTGTTCTTGATCGTCTCGTCGAAATTGGCTTGGGTGAGGGTGATCGTGGCCATGGCGCACTCCAGGGGAAAACAGTGGTTGGACAGTGGGCTGCGACTCTGCCACAGAAGGCCGGACAAGGCCAGCCGGGGAAGGGTCAGATGACGTCCAGGTTCAGCATCAGATCACGCAGGTGGAACAGGCGCGCCAGCGGGTCGCCCATCTCCAGCAGGGCCTGCTTGTGAGCCATCTCCAGCGGCAGCATCTCCACCAGCCGGCCACCCACCCACTCGGCATCGTCCAGGCGGGGCGTCTGCCCGCTCCAGGGCGGGCCGATCTCCTGCAGGATTTTCTCCAGCAGGCGCGCCAGGCTGTCGAACTCGGCCGGCAGGGGGCGCGGCGGCGGCGCCGGCAGCGCCCGCAGGCGGCCCACCACCAGCTGGTCGGGGCGCACCTCGGTGGCCAACAGGCGCACGCGCGCCTCACCGTGGGCGGTGATCTCCAGCAGGCCGTCGTCGCCCTGACGCCAGTCGGCGATGCGCGCCAGGGTGCCCACGTCGTGCACCTCGGCGCCACGGCCGGTCTCCTGGCCCTTGCGGATGAGGGCCACCACGAAGCCGCTGTCCTCGCGCAGGCAGCGGCTGACCATGTCCAGGTAGCGGGCCTCGAAGATGCGCAGCGGCAACAGCCCGCCGGGCAGCAACACCGCGTGCAGGGGGAAGACCGGCAGTGTGTCCGGTTCAGCCACTGCCCTGCCCGCCCCAGGGCGGCAGCAGGTCCTGGGCGATGCCGAGCTGGTCCAGCACGCGCGCCACCACGAAGTCCACCAGGTCGTCCACGGTGGCCGGGCGGTGGTAGAAGCCGGGGTTGGCGGGCAGCACCACGGCCCCCATGCGCGTCAGGCGCAGCATGTTCTCCAGGTGGATCTCGGAAAAGGGCGTCTCGCGCACCACCAGCAGCAGCCGGCGGCGCTCCTTGAGACACACGTCGGCGGCGCGCTCCATGAGGCTGCGGCTCTGACCGGTGGCCACCGCCGCCAGGGTGCCGGTGGTGCAGGGGCAGATGACCATGGCCTCGTCCACGCCGGAGCCGGAGGCCACCGGCGCTGTCCACTGCCGCTCGCCGTACACCCGCAGCTGGCCGGGGGCGGCGCCGTAGCGCTCGGCCAGGTAGCGGGTCTGCTCGGCGGGCCGCACCGGCAGGCGCAGGTCGGTCTCCATGCCGATCACCACCTGGGCCGGTTGCGACAGCATGAGGTGCACGTGCCGCCCGGCGTGCAGCAACCGCTCCAGCAGGCGCAGCCCGTAGGGGGCGCCGGAGGCGCCGGTCATGGCGAGGGAGATGGCGGGGGCAGTGTTCACGGGGCGAAGCGTGCGCGGAGCCGGTCGAGGAGACGTTCGTGCAGGCCGCCGAAGCCGCCGTTACTCATGACAAGTATATGGTCTCCGGGCCGCGCCTGCCCGGCCAGGGCCTCGGCCAGCGCCGGCACCGCCTCGTGCAGCGCCACCGGCAGGGGAAAGTCGAGGGCCGTCAGGTCCCAGTCCAGCCCCGCCGGCACCAGGGCGAACAGGGCGTCGGCGCCGCGGAAGGCGGCCGCCAGGCTGTCCCGGTGCACACCCATGCGCATGGTGTTGGAGCGCGGCTCGAAGGCCACCAGGATGCGCGCGTCCGCCCCCACGTGGCGGCGCAGGGCGGTGACGGTGGTGGCGATGGCGGTGGGGTGGTGGGCGAAGTCGTCGTACACGCGCACGCCGCCCACCTCGCCACGCAGCTCCAGGCGGCGCTTGACACCGCGGAAGTGGCGCAGGGCCTCCAGCGCGGTGGGCACCGGTACGCCCACCTGATGGGCGGCGGCCACCGCCGCCAGGGCGTTGGCGGCGTTGTGCGCCCCCAGCAGGCCCCATTCCAGCTCACCCAGCACCTCGCCGCCGTGGCCGATGGCCAGCCGCGAGCCGTCCGCGGCCAGGGCGCGCCAGAACCAGTCACCCCCCTGCCCCGCCTCGCCCAGGGTCTGCACCGGCGTCCAGCACCCCATGGCCAGCGTCTCGGCCACCGCCGCGTCGCCGGCCGGCGCCAGGATGCGCCCGCCGCCAGGCACGGTGCGCACCAGGTGGTGGAACTGGCGCTGGATGGCGGCCAGGTCGGGATAGATGTCGGCGTGGTCGTATTCGAGGTTGTTGATGACCAGGGTACGCGGCCGGTAGTGGACGAACTTGGCGCGCTTGTCGAAGAAAGCGGTGTCGTACTCGTCGGCCTCGATGACGAAGTACTCGGGGTGGCCCAGGCGGGCCGAATGGCCAAAATTGCGCGGCACGCCGCCGATGAGAAAGCCCGGCGCCAGCCCGGCCACCTCCAGGATCCAGGCCAGCATGCTGGCGG
>JALVPS010000365.1 GCA_027031685.1 Gammaproteobacteria bacterium
CCCAGTCCGTGAGGCGCGCCACCGCGTCGGCCACCGTGAGCGGCACCGGGCCCTGTCCCGGCCGCCAGACCGGCCCGCGGCTGAGGGCCTCCTCGTCGATGGACAGGGACAGGGTCTCGTCGTCCACGTGTTCGGTGAGCACCACGGGCAGGTGCACGGCCAGGGCGCGGCCGGCCAGCAGCAGGCCGAACAGCAGGGCGAGCGGGCGGATGGACTTCATGCGCGACTCCTGTCGGTGGAAGGTGAGGCGCCGGAATATACGCCCAAACGGGCAGACGTGGAACGACCGCGAGGCGCTGTGCGGTTTGCTGCGCAATCGGGGGCGGGCGCCGCGCGGGGCCCGGCGGCTCGGGTATAATCGGCGCCCCCTCGCCACGGAGCCCCCCGCATGCTCGTCGCCGCCCTCATGGTCATCGCCGGCCTCGCCCTGCTGGTGTGGAGTTCGGACCGCTTCGTGGCCGGCGCCTCCGCCATCGCCTGGAATCTGGGCGTCTCGCCGCTGGTGATCGGCCTGACCATCGTCGGTTTCGGCACCTCGGCGCCGGAGATGCTGGTCTCCGCCATCGCCGCCTGGCAGGGCAATCCCAACGTGGGGGTGGGCAACGCCATCGGCTCCAATATCGCCAATATCGCCCTCATCCTGGGGGTGACGGCCCTGGTGCGGCGCATCGACGTGCACTCGCGCCTGCTGCGGCTAGAGATGCCCATCCTGCTGGCGGTCACCGCCGGGGCCTATTTCCTGCTGCTGGACCGGGTGCTGGGGCGGCTGGACGGCGCGCTGCTGCTGGGCACGCTGCTGGCCATCATGGCCTGGCTGGTGCACGACGCCCTCACCGGCCGCCGCCACGACATCATGGCCGGCGAGTTCGCCGGGGAGCTGCCGCGCCACATGCCGCTGGGGCGGGCCGTGCTGTGGTTCGTGGTGGGGCTGGTGGTGCTGCTGGTGAGCGCGCGCATGGTGGTGTGGGGGGCGGTGCACATCGCCCAGGCGCTGGGCGTGAGCGACCTGGTGATCGGCCTGACCATCGTGGCCATCGGCACCAGCCTGCCGGAGCTGTCGGCCTCCATCACCGCCGCCCTGCGCGGCGAGTCGGACCTGGCGGTGGGCAACGTGGTGGGCTCCAACCTGTTCAATCTGCTGGCGGTCATGGCCATGCCCGGCCTCATCACCCACACCCCGGTGCCGGCCGCCGTGCTGTGGCGCGACTACCCGCTCATGGCCGCCCTCACCCTGCTGCTGTGGCTGATCGCCTTCTCCTTCGTCTCGCGGCGGCCGCACATCAACCGCGCGGAGGGCCTGTTGCTGGTGGCGGGCTTCGCCGGATACCAGTATCTGCTGCTGCATGGCAACATGGCGCCCGGACCATGAAGATTCCCACCGCGCAACTGCTGGATCTGGCGCGCGAGGTGATCGACCTCGAGGCGGCCGCCGTGCGCGCCCTGACGCCGCGCATCGGCGAGGCCTTCCGCCGCGCCTGCGAACTCATGTACCACTGCCGCGGGCGGGTGGTGGTCACCGGCATGGGCAAGTCGGGGCACATCGGCGGCAAGATCGCCGCCACCCTGGCCAGCACCGGCACGCCGGCCTTCTTCGTCCACCCCGGCGAGGCCAGCCACGGCGACCTGGGCATGATCACCGACCAGGACGTGGTGCTGGCCATCTCCAACTCGGGCGAGACCGAGGAGCTGCTCACCATCCTGCCGCTCATCAAGCGCCTGGGGGTGCCGCTGGTGACCATGACCGGCAACCCGGGCTCGCGCCTGGCGCGGCAGGCCGACGCCAACCTGGACATCTCCGTGGAGAAGGAGGCCTGCCCCCTCAACCTGGCCCCCACCGCCAGCACCACCGCCACCCTGGTGCTGGGCGATGCCCTGGCGGTGAGCCTGCTGCAGGCGCGCGGCTTCACGGCCGAGGACTTCGCCCGCTCCCACCCCGGCGGCAAGCTGGGGCGGCGCCTGCTGCTCAGCGTGGGCGACGTGATGCACGCCGGCGAGGGGGTGCCGCGCGTAGCGCCCACGGTGACCGTGCGCGAGGCGCTGGAGGAGATGGGCGCCAAGGGGCTGGGCTTCACCAGCGTGGTGGACGGCGACGGGCGCCTGCTGGGCATCTTCACCGACGGCGACCTGCGGCGCAGCCTGGACCGCGGCGTGGACATCCGCCGCACGGCCATCGCCGACGAGATGACCGCGCCCTGCCAGAGCACCCGCCCCGAGGCGCTGGCGGTGGACGCCCTCAACCAGATGGAGGCGCGCAAGATCAACGCCCTGCCGGTGGTGGACGCCGCCGGGCGCGTGATCGGCGCGCTCAACATGCACGACCTGCTGCGGGCAGGCGTGATCTGAGCGGAGTAGCACACGCATGGACAACCTGCAGGACATCGCCCGCCACATCGAACTGGTCATCTTCGACGTGGACGGGGTGCTCACCGACGGCAGCCTGTTTCTGGGCGACGACGGCCAGGAGTACAAGGCCTTCAACTCCCGCGACGGCCACGGCATCCGCATGCTGCACGAGGCGGGCATCCGCTCCGCCATCCTCACCGGCCGCCAGTCCGAGGTGGTGCGCCACCGGGCGCGCGACCTGGGCATCGACATCGTCATGCAGGGCCATCGCGACAAGCGGCCGGCCTTCGACCAGCTGTGCCGCGACACGGGCCTGGCGCCGGCGCGCATGGCCTACGTGGGCGACGACGTGGTGGACCTGCCGGTCATGACCCGCGTGGGCCTGGCCATCGCCGTCAACGACGCCCACCCCTGGGTGCTGCGCCATGCCCACTGGACCACCGCCGCGCGCGGCGGGCGCGGCGCGGCGCGCGAGGTGTGCGAGTTCCTGCTGGAGGCACGCGGCGTGCTGCACGACACCCTGGCGGGCTATCTGACATGACCCGCCGCGGTGGTCTGCTGCTGGCGCTGCTGCTGGCCGTGGGCCTGCTGTGGTGGCAGGTGCAGCAGCAGCGCGCGCGCCAGGTGGCCCCGCCCGGCCCGCCGCCCGACGACCACTATGTGGAGGATTTCGTCATCGAGGTGTTCGACCGAGACGGCCGGCTGGAACAGGTGGACCGCGGCCGCCGCCTGGTGCAGCCGTCCGGCCGCCGCGACCTGTTCATCACCGCCCCCGACCTGACGCTGCAAGTGCCGGGCGCCGCCCCCTGGCGCGTGACCGCCGAGCGCGGCTGGCTGGACGCCGACATGACCCACGCCCGCCTCACCGGCCACGTATTGCTGCGCCAGACGGGCGACCCCGCCACCCGCGTGCGCATGCCGCGCCTGGCGCTGGACATCCCCGCCCGCCTGGCCCACTCCCCCGACCCGGTGCAGATCGAACAGGGCGCCAGCCGCATCGCCGCCGTGGGCCTGCGCGCCGAGCTGTCCGCCGCCCGTCTGCAACTGCAGCACAATGTGGAGGCCCGCTATGCGCCGTGATCCCCTGCCCCGCCTGGCGGCGCTGACCCTGCTGCTGACCCTGGCCGCTCCCCTCGGCGCGGCGCCGGCCACCTCCGATGCCGCAGCACGCGTCGCCCCGGTGCACATCCTGGCCGACCAGGCCGAGGTGGACAAAAAGGCCCAGACCAGCACCTACACCGGCCACGTGGAGCTGACCCAGGGGGAACTGAAGCTGCAGGCCGAGCGGCTGGTGGTCACCGCCCCCGGCGGCCGCCTGCGGCAGGTGGAGGCCAGCGGCCATCCGGCGCGCATCGAGGCGGTCATGGCCGACGGGCGCCATGTCGCCG
>JALVPS010000366.1 GCA_027031685.1 Gammaproteobacteria bacterium
GGGGAACTGAAGCTGCAGGCCGAGCGGCTGGTGGTCACCGCCCCCGGCGGCCGCCTGCGGCAGGTGGAGGCCAGCGGCCATCCGGCGCGCATCGAGGCGGTCATGGCCGACGGGCGCCATGTCGCCGGCAGTGCACGCGAGCTGCGCTACGACCCGGCCAAGGGCGAGCTGGTGCTGCGCGGCGACGGCCGCCTCACCCAGGACGGCAACACCATCCGCAACGACCGCATCGTCTTCGACCTGGCCAGTGGCCGTCTGCGCGCCGGCGGGCACGGGAGCGGCTCGCGGGTGGAGGTCATCCTGCAGCCGCCGGCCGCGGAGGAACCCGCGCCGTGACCCGGCTGGTGGCCCGCGGACTGCGCAAGCAGTTCCGCAAGCGCCCCATCCTAAAGGGCGTGGACCTGCAGGTGGACACCGGTGAGATTGTCGGCCTGCTGGGCCCCAACGGCGCCGGCAAGACCACCTGCTTCTACATCATCGTCGGCCTCATCCCCGCCGACGGCGGCCAGCTTACCCTGGGCGGGCGCGACATCACCGCCCTGCCCATGCACCGCCGCGCCCGCCTGGGGCTGGGCTACCTGCCCCAGGAGGCCTCCGTGTTCCGCAAGCTCACGGTGGCCGAGAACCTGCTGGCCGTGCTGGAGCTGCGCCGCGACCTCAGCCGCGCCCAGCGCCAGGCGCGCATGGAGGCCCTGCTGGACGAGTTCCAGGTGGGCCACCTGCGCGACTCGCTGGGCATCAGCCTGTCCGGCGGCGAACGGCGACGCGTGGAGATCGCCCGCGCCCTGGCCACCGAGCCGGACTTCATCCTCCTCGACGAGCCCTTCGCCGGCGTGGATCCCATCTCGGTGCTGGACATCCAGCGCATCGTCTCCCACCTGGCCGAGCGCGGCATCGGCATCCTCATCACCGACCACAACGTGCGCGAGACGCTGGGCATCTGCGCGCGGGGCTACATCCTGCACGACGGGGTGGTCATGGCTGAGGGCACGCCGGAGGCCCTGCTGGCCAACGAGGATGTGAGGCGCTTCTATCTGGGCGAGGGTTTCAGCCTGTAGAATCGGCCGATCCGTTAAGCGGATCTCTCTTTTGGCATAAAGTTTGCTTAACTTTATGCGCCCCTTGCGCCATAATCGGTCCCGACCCGGCCAACCCCCGTCAGGCGCATGCTCAAGACCAGTCTGCAACTCCGCCTCCACCAGTCCCTCACGCTGACGCCCCAGCTGCAGCAGACCATCCGCCTGCTGCAGTTCTCCTCCCTGGAGCTGCAGCAGCAGGTGACGGAGATGATCGAGCAGAATCCCATGCTGGAGGTGGAGGAGAACGCCCCCGCCGAGGTGCCGGCCGAGGCGGCGGAGGCCGGCGACGGCGCCGCGGTGGAGGCGGGCGGCGCGGAGGACATCCCCGACGAGCTGCCCCTGGACACCAGCTGGGACGCCATCTACGACAGCCTGCCGGCGGCCGCCCCCCCCGCCAGCGGCGACGGTAGCGACTATCTGGAGAACCAGGCCGCCGCCGGTGGCGATGTGCGCCAGCAGCTTCTCGAGCAGCTGCAGCTGACCGGCCTGTCGCCCCTGGACCGGGCCATCGCCGAGGCCATCGTGCTCAACCTGCGCAACGACGGCTATCTGGACGACAGCCTGGCCAACATCGCCCAACTGGTGAGCGACCTGAGCGGCCAGCCGGTGGGCGAGGACGAGGTGCGCGCCATGCAGCACTACGTCATGCAGCTGGAGCCGGTGGGCTGCGGCGCCCTGGACCCGCGCGAGCACCTGCTGGCCCAGCTGCGCCACCGCGGCGCGGACGGCCAGGCCGCGGCCGACGCCCGCCTGCTGCTGGAACGCCACTTCGAGCTGGTGGGCAAGCAGAACCTCAACCAGCTCACGCGCCGCACCGGGCTGAGCGCGGCGCGCGTGGAGGCCGCCCTGAGCCTCATCCGCTCGCTGCCGCCGCGCCCCGCCAGCGGCCTGAACGGCGAGCGCACGAACTACGTGGTACCGGACGTGTACGTGACGCGCCACGAGGGGCGCTGGGTGGTGTCACTCAACCCGGAGGTCTCGCCGCGCCTGCGCGTGCACCCCTTCTACGCCTCCCTGGTGCGGCGCGGCGACCAGAGCGACGACAACCGTTACCTGCGCGAGCAGCTCCAGGAGGCGCGCTGGTTCATCAAGAGCATCCTCAGCCGCAACGAGACCATCCTGCGTGTGGCGGAGGTCATCGTGGACAAGCAGCAAGCCTTCTTCGACCAGGGTGAGCAGGCCATGCAGCCCATGGTACTGCGCGACGTGGCCGAGGTGCTGGGCATGCACGAATCCACCATCTCCCGCGTCACCACCAGCAAATACATGCTCACGCCGCGCGGCCTGTTCGAGTTCAAATACTTCTTCTCCAGCCAACTGCACACCGCCGACGGAGGCAACACCTCCGCCACCGCCATCAAGGCCATCATCCGACAGCTGATCAGTGACGAGGATCCGCAAAAGCCCTTGAGCGACAGCAGGATTGCCTCTATCTTACTGGATGAGAAAGGCATAAAGGTCGCCCGTCGCACGGTGGCCAAATACCGCGAGGCGATGCAGATACCCCCCTCCAATGAACGCAAGCGCATCGGCTGAACAGAAACCGCCTCCGCTACCGGATTTCCCGCCCGGCGGGCCAGTCACCATCCCCGCCCCTGTTGTCCCACACTCCCCCCTTCCCGGCTCCGGCAGGCACGGGGCCCGCCGGACCCACCTCACGGTCACCAACCAAAGGAGATGCATCATGCAAGTGACGCTGACTGGACACCATCTCACCCTCACCGAGCCACTGCGCGCCTACATCAAGGAAAAGCTCACCCGTCTCGACCGCCATTTCGACCACGTGCTCAACGCCCATGTCATCCTCAGCGTGGGCAAGCTCACCCACCGCGCCGAGGCCGCCCTGCACGTGAGCGGCAGCCGGCTCTTCGCCGACAGTGAACACGAGGACATGTACGCCGCCATCGACACCCTGGTGGACAAGCTGGACCGCCAGGTCCTGCGCCACAAGGAAAAGCTCAAGAACCACCACCGCAGCGAGGCCGTGCTGCTCAAGCAGGGCCTGAACCCCATCTGACATGCGACTCGAAGAGCTGCTCCCCCCGGACCGGCTGGCCTGCCACAGCGAGGCCCACAGCAAGAAGCGCGCCCTGCAGGAGATCAGCCGCCTGCTGTCCGCCTCGGAGCCCGCCCTGAACGAGGACGAGGTGTTCGACGCCCTGCTCAGCCGCGAGCGGCTGGGCACCACCGGCCTGGGGCGCGGAGTGGCCATCCCGCACGGCCGCCTGGCCCGCCTGGAACGGGCGCGGGCGGCCATGCTCAAGCTCGACGAGGGCATCGACTTCGACGCCGTGGACCGGCAGCCGGTGGACCTCATCATCGCCCTGCTGGTGCCGGCCGAGGCCACCAAGGAGCACCTCGACCTGCTGGCCCGGCTGGCCGAGATGCTGGCCGACGAACGCTTCGTCACCCGTCTGCGCGGCGCGCGCAACTGCCAGGCACTGCACGACCTGATCGCCAGCTGGCAGCCGCCCACCGCGGCATGACCGAATCCCGCCCGCCCGGCAGCACCTCCGCCCCGCCCGGCGGCGGCATGACCCTCGGCACCCTGGTGGCCCACCTGGCAAGGCGCCTGCCGCTCACCTGGCTGGCCGGAGAGGCGAGCCGCGCCCATTCCCTGGAGCTGGGTGAGATCCGCCGCCAGGACATC
>JALVPS010000367.1 GCA_027031685.1 Gammaproteobacteria bacterium
CTCCGCGGGGCGCCTGGGGTGCGGGACGGGGGATCAGTCGAAGGCCTCGCCGGGCTTGACGCCCAGTTTCTTGAGGATCATGGCCAGCGGGCAGAAGCCGGTGAAGGCCGACTGCAGCAGGTTGGCGCCCACGAAGGCGGTCAGCCACAGCCAGTTCTGGTTGTGGTACACGGCCAGCAGCAGGCTGACCAGGATGACGGTGCCGGCAAAGGCCAGAACGACGCGGTCTATGGACATGGTGGCGACTCTCCTTTCTCCTCTGTGATCGGGTTTTGGCTTGCGTCTGCGTAAGCTAACAGAAAGCGTCCGGGCCGACACCCGCTCAGCCGCGTTCCTCGATGGGCACGTAGTCGCGCTTGCGCGGCCCCACGTACAGCTGGCGCGGCCGGCCGATGCGCGACTCGGGGTCCTCCATCATCTCGTTCCAGTGCGAGATCCAGCCCACGGTGCGCGCCAGGGCGAAGATCACCGTGAACATGTCCAGGGGGATACCCATGGCGCGCAGGATGATGCCCGAGTAGTAGTCCACATTGGGGTACAGCTTGCGCTCCACGAAGTACTCGTCCTTCAGGGCGATGTGCTCCAGTTCCAGGGCGGTCTCGAACAGCGGCGTCAGCTCCGAGGCGTCCAGGTCGTCCAGCAGCTCGTGACAGACGCGGCGGATGATCTTGGCGCGGGGGTCGTAGTTCTTGTAGATGCGGTGGCCGAAGCCCATGAGGCGGAAGCGGTCGTTCTTGTCCTTGGCCCGCTCGATGTATTTTCTGAGATTGCCGGAGGCGGTGATCTCCTCCAGCATGCGGATGACCGCCTCGTTGGCGCCGCCGTGGGCCGGCCCCCACAGCGAGGCGATGCCCGCCGCCACGGCCGCGAAGGGATTGGCCTCCGAGCTGCCGGTGAGGCGCACGGTGGAGGTGGAGGCGTTCTGCTCGTGGTCGGCGTGCAGGATGAGCAGCAGGTCCAGCGCCCGCACGAAGATGGGGTTGGCCTCGTAGGACTCCGTGGGCACGGAGAACATCATGCGCAGGAAGTTCTCCGTGTAGTCCAGGTCGTTCTTGGGGTACATGAACGGCTGGCCGCTGGCGTACTTGTAGCTCCAGGCGGCGATGGTGGGCATCTTGGCGATGAGCCGGTGGGCGGCGATCTCGCGCACCCTGGGGTTGTGCACGTCGGAGGCGTCCGGATAGAAGGCGGACAGTGCGCCCACCACGCCCACCATGGTGGCCATGGGATGGGCGTCGTGGCGGAAGCCCTGATAGAACTGGCGCAGCGCCTCGTGCAGCATGGAGTGCTCCATAATGATGCGCCGGAACTGCTCGCACTGCTCGCGGGTGGGCAGCTCGCCGTACAGCAACAGGTAGCACACCTCGATGTAGCTGCTGTGCTCGGCCAGCTGCTCGATGGGATAGCCGCGGTAGCGCAGGATGCCCTTCTCGCCGTCGATGTAGGTGATGGCGCTCCTGCAACTGGCGGTGGACATGAAGCCCGGATCGTAGGTGTAGTAGCCCAGGGCCTTGCTCAGGTTGCGCACGTCGATGGTCGGGCGCCCCTCGGTGCCCTCCAGCACGGGCAGCTCCACCTGCCTGCCGGTGGCGTTGTCGATAACGGTGACGGTTCGCTCGGTCACGGATCAACTCCTCAAGTGATATCGGCCCGGCGGGGCTTGTCGTTCGGGGTCTGGCCACCGGCCCCGGCGGGGCAGGCGAACAAGCAGAAAATGCTAACACAGTCCGTCGGCCGCCTCCGGCCGCCGCGGGGCCGCCTTTCAAAGGCCCGGTGGCGGACTTATCATCGCCGGTCATGGTGGATGTACGTGCCCCGGACGCCGCGTCGATGCCCCTCAGCGAGCGGGTATCGGGCGTCCTGGCGCGTGTCCGCCTGAGCGGCGCCCAGCGCGAGCGGCTGGTGGAGGTGCTGCAGCTCCTGCAGCAGCTCCATGCCGACGAGGACATGCAGGTGGCCGCCCAGCTGGTGGGCGGTTACGGCCGCGAAGGCCCGCCCCTGGACGAGATCGAGGCCCAGCATGGCGCTACCGTGGCACGCCTGGTGGCCAACGTGCGCCGCCTCGAGCAGTTCGATATCTGCCTCGCCGACGCCGCCCGCCCGCCCGAGCAGGTCGAGCGCCTGCGCCGCCTGCTGCTGGCCGTGGCGGACGATATCCGCGCCGTGCTCATCAGGCTGGCGCGCCGCCTGGTGCGCCTGCGCCACCTCAAGGGCGAGTCCTACGCCCGGCGCCGCTGCGTGGCGCGCGAGTCGCTGGAGATCTTTGCCCCCCTGGCCAACCGCCTGGGCATCGCCCAGCTCAAGTGGGAGATGGAGGATCTGGCCTTCCGCTACCTGGATCCGCTCTCCTACAAGGAGATCGCCCGGGGGCTGGAGGAGCGGCGCGTGGACCGCGAGCGCTACGTGGCCGGATTCGCCGAGCGCCTGCGCCAGCTGCTGGAGGGGGCCGGCATCGCCGCCGAGATCACTGGCCGGCCCAAGCACATCTACAGCATCTGGCGCAAGATGCAGCGCAAGCAGGTGGGCCTGCGGGAGCTGTTCGACATCCGCGCCCTGCGTGTCATCGTGGGGGACGTGCGCGACTGCTACGCCACCCTGGGGCTGGTGCACACCCACTGGCACCCCATCCCCAGCGAGTTCGACGACTATATCGCCAACCCCAAGCCCAACGGCTACCAGTCGCTGCATACGGTGGTGGTGGGACCGGGCAACAAGCCCATCGAGATCCAGATTCGCACCCGCGCCATGCACGAGTTCGCCGAGCTGGGTTTTGCCGCCCACTGGCGCTACAAGGAGGGCGGTGGCGCCGACGACAAGGCCATGGAGGCCGTGGTGCGCTCGGTGCGCGCCCTGCTGGAGGAGAACGAGAGCGACCAGCAGCTGGTGGACGGCCTCAAGGCCGAGGTGTTCCCCGAGCAGGTGTTCGTGTTCACCCCGCGCGGCGACGTGGTGGAGCTGCCGCGCGGCGCCACACCCCTCGATTTCGCCTACGCCATCCACACCGAGCTCGGCCACCGCTGCCGGGGTGCCAAGGTGGACGGGCGCATCGTGCCCCTCACACGCCCGCTGCAGAACGGCGAGCGGGTGGAAATCCTGGTCGGCAGCCGGCCCTCGCCCAGCCGTGACTGGATGAACCCTGCTGCCGGCTATCTCGTCTCGGCCAGCGCACGCGCCAAGGTGCGCCAGTGGTTCCACCAGCAGGACTCGGAGAAGAACGCCGAGGCGGGGCGCAAGATCCTGGAGCATGCCGCGCGCCGCCTGGGCGTGCGCCCGGTGCTGGACGAGGCCCTGCTGGCGCGCGCCCGCCAGCCGGACGAGAACGCCTTCCTCATCTCGCTGGGGCGTGGCGACATCCGCGAGAGCCAGTTGGAGGCCTGGCTGGCGCCCGAGCCGGAGGAGGAGCCGGCCACCCCCGAGACCACCATTATCCGCCGCGTGCCGGGCCTCCGCGGGGGACAGGGTGCGCGCCGCGCCGAGGTGGCCGGGCAACGCAACTTCATGGTGCGCGTGGCCAAGTGCTGCAAGCCGGTGCCCGGTGACGACGTGATCGGTTACATCACCCAGGGTCGGGGCGTCACCGTGCATCGCCGCGACTGCCCCAACATCCGCCACCTGCCGGAGGCCAAGCAGGCGCGCCTCATCGACATCAGCTGGGGCGAGCCGGGCGACCTGCACGCCATCGAGATCGAGGTGCTGGCCCTGGACCGGCGCGGCCTGCTCAA
>JALVPS010000368.1 GCA_027031685.1 Gammaproteobacteria bacterium
GTGGTGGGCTTCTGGTCACATCTGGAAAAGGCCCTGATCAACTACCTGGCGGCCAGCTGCGACCCGCTGGCGGACGCCCGCCGCGAACAGGGCCGGTGGGATGCCATCCAGCGGGCCCGCGAGGCCGAGGCGGCCCGGCAGTAAGCCCCACCCTTTGGACAGCATGGGCCGTGAGGCCCCCACATGGGGGTGACATTTGTCACCTGTAAAATGTCACCTCCCCCGGCCCATGCTCACCGTCACCATCCAACCCCCAAGGTGATCCCATGAGCAATCGGACCGACACCACTCCCCTGCCGGAGACCGGCTTTCTGCGCCTGCCGGACGTGCTGCGGCTGTTCCCGGTCAGCAAATCGTCCTGGTGGCGCGGCGTGAAGGCCGGCATCTATCCCCGCCCCGTAAAGCTCTCGCCCAACGTGTCCGCCTGGCGCGTGCGTGACATCCATGCGCTGATCGAGCGGGTGGAAGCGGAAGGGGCGACCAGGTGAGCGGCCAAAACAAAGCCCGCGGGGGAACGCGGGCAGAGCATCAAGGGAATGTTGGGCAGGCCCATTATCCGCCACCGCCGGCCGGCGCTCAACGGCCCGCCCCCGAGGCGAGCCAGGCCATGGCCGCGGACTTTCTGGCGGCCCTCGACCCGGAGGCCACGGCCTTCACCTTCCAGACCTTCGACGACGGGCCCGACAAGCGCCCCGGGCTGGCGGGCACCCTGCGCGGCGGTCTGGCCGAGTGCTGGCCGCGCCTGGCGGAGCGCAACGGCCAGGGCGCGGGCGTTTTCGTGACCATCAACGCCACCCGGGGCGCCACCCGCAAGGCGGCCGACGTGACCCGCGTGCGGGCCGTGTTCGCCGACTTCGACGACGCCCCGCCACCGCTCTCGGCCAGCCCCCTGCCGCCGTCGCTGGTGGTGGAGAGCAGCCCGGGCAAGGCGCACTGGTACTGGCTGCTGGCCGACGAGCTGCCCCTGGACGAGTTCGCCGCCCTGCAGCAGGCCATCGCCGCCCGCCTGGGCAGTGATCCCAAGGTGAAGGACTTGCCCCGCGTGATGCGCCTGCCCGGCACCGTCCACCGCAAGCGCCCCGATCGTCTGCACCTGGTGCGCCTGGTCGAGGCCCACCCGCCGCGCCGCTACACCGCCGAGGACCTGCGCGCGGCCTTTCCGCCGCTAGTCCCCCGCAAGGCGGAGCCGCAAGCGTTGCCACCGCCGGCCGCCCCGGCGCCGGACGACTATGCCGAGCGGGCCTTGCAGAGTGGCGTGGGCGCCGTCGCCACGGCCCCGGAGGGGCAGCGCAACGACACCCTGAACCGGGAGGCCTGCGGCCTGTTCGGCCTGGTCAAGGCCGGCCGGCTGGATCGCGAGCGCGTCACCCACGCCCTGCGTCATGCCGCGGCCGGTGCGGGGCTGGCGGAGGGTGAGATCAACGCCACCCTGCAGAGCGCGTGGGAAGGGGCCCGCCCCCGCGAGGCGGGCCGGCCCGATGGGGCGCCCGATGGCCCGGCGGGCCAACCCGGCGCCGCCGGCTTCATGGTGGACGGCGCCCCCTGGGCCCAGCCGCCGATCAGCGGCACCGAGCTGCGCACCACCTTCCCCGGCATCGATGAGCGCCCCCGGTGGGCCTGCTACCTGCCCCCCGCGCCCCAAGGGCGACGGCCGGGCGTGTGGTTCCACGGCATCAAGCACGGCAGGAAGGGCGAGCCGCCCCAGCCGGTGGACGAATGGCTGTGCTCGCCCCTGCTCATTGAGGCCACCACCCGCGACGTGCACGGCAGCAATTACGGCCGCCTGCTGTGCTACTACGTGGAAGGGCAGTGGAAGCGCTGGAACATGCCCATGAGCCTGCTGGGTGGCGACATCGCCGAGCTGCGCCGGGAGCTGCTGCGCAGCGGCGTGCTGCTGGCGAACCACAACCCCCGCCGCCTGGCCGACTACCTGTCCGCCCTGCAGCCCCGCCGCAAGGTGCGCGCCGCCCTGGAAGTGGGCTGGCACGGGCGCGCCTTCGTGCTGCCCGACCGGGTGCACGGCGCCCAGGACATCTTCTTTCAGTCCGAAACCCCCATGGTGGCCGAGTTCAGCCGCCGCGGCACCCTGGCCGACTGGCAGCAGCAGGTGGCCAGCCTGGCGGTCGGCAATCCCCCGCTGGCGTTTGTCATCTCGGCCGCCTTCGCCGCCCCCCTGCTGCAGCTGGCGGGCATGGAAGGGGGCGGCATACATCTGCTGGGGATATCCAGTTGCGGCAAGAGCACAGCGCAGCAGGCGGGCGTCTCGGTGTGGGGGCCGCCCACCCTCAAGCGTAGCTGGCATGGCACGCACAACGGGTTGGAAGCGGCCGCCGCCGAGAGCAACGACCTGCCCCTGTTCCTGGACGAGCTGGGCGAGTGCCCGCCCCGCGAGGTTGGCCGCGTGGTCTATGCCCTGGGCAACGGCACCGGCAAGGCCCGTGCCAACGCCAGGGGCCACGCCCGCACCGTGCGCCGCTGGCGTACCCTGCTCATCTCATCCGGCGAAAAGAGCCTGGCCACGGTGCTGGCGGAGGCCGGCGAGCGCGCCACCGCCGGCCAGTCCGTTCGGCTGCTGTCCATCCCTGTCGAAGACTTCCGCTGGGGCAGTTTTGACGCCCTGCACAATCACCCCGACGCCCGCCACCTGGCCGACCACCTGAAGGCCGCCAGCGCCACGCACTACGGCACGGCGGGCGAAGCCTGGCTGCGCTGGCTGACCGGAGAGGCGGCGCCGGACGTGGGGGAGCGGTTGCGCGAGCTGCAGGACGCATTCCCGGCCAGCAACGGCCAGCAGGCGCGCGCCGGCCGGGTGTTCGCCCTCATCGCCCTGGGTGGTGAGCTGGCCACGGAGGCGGGCATTCTGCCATGGCCCAGGGGCGAGGCCCTGGCCGCTGCCCGCGAGCTGTGGCAGCGCTGGATCGCCCACCACGGCCAGGGGCCCAACGAGCTGCGCCAGGTGGTGGAGTCACTGCAGGGCTTCATCGGCCGTCATGCGGACCGCTTCGAGAATCTGGACCTGCCCGGCGACGAGCGGCGCGCCATCTACGACCGCGCCGGCTGGAAGAAGGGGGACAGTTACTACCTGCTGCCCGCCGTCTTCCGGGAGGCCATCCAGGGGGTGGAAGAGCAGCTGGCCCGGCGCCTGCTCAAGGAAGCGGGCCTGCTGGTGCCCCAGGGCACCCACCTGACCTGGAGGCTGCGCGTGGGCGGCAGCACCATCCGCACCGTGCGCATACGCGAAATCATCCTGGCCACCGACGTTTCCACTGGGAACACTGGGAACACTGGGAACACCCTTGAAGATTCAAGGGGTTACGGTGTTCCCACTACCGGGGAGGCACTGGGAACACTGGGAACACCAGCGCCCCCACCCGAGCCCGCCGCCGCGGAATGTTCCCAGTGTTCCCACCAGTGGGAAGGGACTGGGAACACTGCAAGTGACTGTTTTTCAAGGGATGTTCCCAGTGTTCCCAGTGTTCCCACCACAAACACCGCCACCGGCGACGAACACCCGGACGAGGCCCCGGCCACGGACGCCGACGGCGGGGAGGTGCTGCTGTGACCGCCCACCCCCTGCTGGACGAGCTGCAGCGGGCCGGGCTGCGGATCGGAGTACGTGACGGCCGCCTGGCCATCCGCCCCGCCAACCGCCTCACCCCGGCCCTGCGCGAACGCATCCTGCGCCACAAGCCGGACCTGTTGCGGGTGCTG
>JALVPS010000369.1 GCA_027031685.1 Gammaproteobacteria bacterium
CCCAGGACTCGCCCAGCAGGGTACGCTGCTCATGGCGCACCAGGCCCAGCTCGTCCTCGGTCTCGTGCGCCACGCGAAAGGCGTCCGGGTACACCACGATTTCCACCCAACCGTCGTAGTCCGCCAGGTCCAGCCCGAGGATGGGCAGGCAGGCCTGGGCGGCGATGACCAGTCGCTGGCTGGCGTCCAGCGTGAGCCCCTGCACGGGGGTGAAGGTCTTCTCGTGCAGGAACAGGGTGGTGAGCACGCGCAGCTGACTGCGCTGCGCGGGGGTGAGCCCCGCCAGCAGGGGCAGGCAGTGGGTGACGTTCAGCCACAGGTGGTCGGGGATGGGGTGGCGGCGCAGCAGGCGGGCCCGGCGCCAGCGCCGCCAGCTCAGCTTGTTCGGCATGGACCCAGCATAGCACCGGGATGCTTCCCCGGCGCGCCGGCTTGTCGCATCATCGCCCCTCACCCGCGGGGAGACGACCATGCAGCCACCTTCGCCACAGGACATCACCGCCATCGTGCTGGCCGGCGGGCGCGGCCGCCGCCTGGGCGGGCGCGACAAGGGACTGGTGCCGCTGGCCGGTCGCCCGCTGGTGGCGCGCGTGCTGGACGCCATCGCGCCGCAGGTGGGCGCCGTGGTCATCAGCGCCAACCGCCATCACGACGACTACGCCCGCTTCGGCTGGCCGGTGGTGGCCGATGCGCTGGCGGACTTCCAGGGGCCGCTGGCCGGCGTGGCGGCGGCGCTGGCGGCGGTGCGCACGCCCTGGGCAGTGACCGTGCCCTGCGATGCGCCCTGGCCGCCGGCCGACCTGGTGGCCCGCCTGGGCCGCGCCCTGGTGCAGCAGCAGGGGCAGCTGGCGGCCGCCCACGACGGCAGGCGCCTGCAGCCGCTGCACCTGCTGCTGCCCGTGGCGCTGGGCGAGGACCTGCAGGGCTGGCTGGCGCGCGGCGGCCGCGCGGCCCTGGGCTGGCTGGACCGGCTGCGCGTGGCGCTGGCCGACTGCGCCGACGTGGCGGGCGGCTTTGCCAACATCAACACCGAGGCCGACCTGGCTGCCCTGGCGGCGGGTCCGCCGGCGCCCCCGGCACCCGCGCCGGACGGTGCCCGTCCGCCCGCCTGGCCCGCCTTTCCCAGCCCCGTGCTGGCCTTCACCGGCTGGAGCGGCAGCGGCAAGACCACCCTCCTGCGTCAGGTCATTGCCGAGCTGGCGGGGCGCGGCCTGCGCCTGGCCGCCGTCAAGCACAGCCACCACCGCTTCGACATCGACCGCCCGGGCAAGGACAGCTACCTGCTGCGCCAGGCCGGCGCGCGGCAGACGGTGGTCGCCTCGGTGCGGCGCCTGGCCTGGCTGCACGAGCTGGGCGAGGGGGGCGACGACCCCAGCCTGGCCGAGGCGCTGGCCACCCTGCGTCCGCAGCGACTGGACGGCGTGCTGGTGGAGGGCTTCAAGCACAGCGGCGTGCCGCGCATCGAGGTGTGGCGCGCCGCCACCGGCCGCCCCCTGGCGGTGGCCGACGACGACCCGCGCGTGCTGGCCGTGGCCAGCGACGCCCCCCTGCCCGCCGGCCTGCCCCTGCCGCGCCTGGACATCGACGACCCTGTAGCGGTGGCCGACTTCGTGGCCCGCTGGCTGGCCGGAGGTAGCGGACGGCCGTGAGCGGGCGGCTGCAGGCCATCTCCTACCGGCCCGACACGGCGCCCCTGTGCGCCGCGCTGGCCGGCGAGCCATGGCGCATCTGGCTGGACAGCGGCCCGCCCGAGGCCCGTCAGGGGCGCTACGACATCCTGGTGGCCGACCCTTTCCGCACCCTGGTCACGCGCGGCGCCCACACCTGGCTGGTGGACCACCGCGGCGGGGGAATCGAACGCCGCGCCGACGACCCCTTCGACCTGCTGCGCGCGGCCCTGGGCGAGCGCCAGCCCGCCCCGGCCGGCCTGCCCTTCGCCGGCGGCGCCGTGGGCCTGTTCGCCTACGAACTGGCGCGGTGCATCGAGCGCCTGCCGGCACAGGCCGTGCAAGACACCGCCGAGCCCGACATGGCCGTGGGGCTGTACGACTGGGCGCTGGTGGTGGACCACGCCGCGCGCCGCAGCTGGCTGGTGAGCGCCGGCCGTGACCCCCACACCGCCGCCCGCTGGCCCGAGCTGGTGGCGCGCCTGTCCAACCCGCCGCCGGCACGGCCCGTCGCCCCCTTCCGTCTGCGCGGCCGCCCCCGCCCGCACCCCGACGCCCCCGCCTACGCCGAGCGCTTCGCCCGCGTGCAGGCCTACATCCGCGCCGGCGACTGCTACCAGGTCAACCTCGCCCGCCGCTTCGATGCCCCCTGCAGCGGCGACCCCTGGCCGGCCTACCTGCGGCTGCGGCGCGTCAACCCCGCCCCCTTCGCCGCCTGGCTCGACCTGCCCGGCCTGCAGGTGCTGTCCAGCTCGCCGGAGCGCTTCCTGCGCGTGACGGACGGGCAGGTGCTCACCCAGCCCATCAAGGGCACCCGCGCCCGCCACCCCGAACCCGCCGAGGACGCCCGTCGCCGCGCCGCCCTGCAGGCCAGCGCCAAGGACCGCGCCGAGAATGTCATGATCGTGGACCTGCTGCGCAACGACCTGAGCCGCAGCTGCGCCCCGCACAGCGTGCGCGTGCCGCGCCTGTGGGGGGTGGAGAGCTACGCCCGCGTGCACCACCTGGTGAGCGACGTCACCGGCCGCCTGGCCGGGGGCCGCGACGCCCTGCACCTGCTGGGCGGCTGCTTCCCCGGTGGCTCCATCACCGGCGCGCCCAAGATCCGTGCCATGGAGATCATCGACGAACTGGAAGGCCTGCGGCGCGGCGTGTACTGCGGCAGCATCGCCTGGCTCGGCTTCAACGGCGACATGGACAGCAACATCGCCATCCGCACCATCACCCACGCCGGCGGCCGGCTGCGCTTCTGGGCCGGCGGTGGCATCGTCGCCGACTCCCGCTGCGCGGCCGAATACCGGGAAACCCTCGACAAGGCCGCGGCGCTGCTGCAGGCGTTGGAAGAAACGGGCGATCCGGCCTGAGGGGGCACGCCAGCGTGATGGGTCCGGCGCTGTGCGCCTTGACCGCACCCTACAGGGGCCCACGGCGTAGGGCTGGTCAAGCGAAGCGGACCAGCCGATTCTGTGCCAAGGGTTGGCACCTTTTCGCCGCCTCCGGTGAGGTCATTGCGGTATTTCGTGGCCTGATGTCCATGAGGCTTACGGCAACGGGAGCTGCTCGGCCACGAGTGACTTTCTTGCCAACAGCGGCAAGCTGTAGGGCCGGTCAAGCGAAGCGGACCGGCCAATTGGCGCATCAAGGTGGCTGGAGTTGATGCATGCTCGAGCCATCCCTGGCGCTACGTTCATGGCTTCGCCAACCCCCAGCCCGGCCATCCTGGCCGGGCGTTCGCACCGCTGCGTTGGTCCACCGGACCAACGGTCGGTGCTCACCCAGCCAGGCCTTGCGATGCTCGGGGCGGCCAAGGGGAAGATGGACGGCTCGCCGGGCTGCGCCCGGCATCGCGCGTTATGCGGTGGCTCCGGCGCTGCGCGCCTTGAGCCCCCCTACGAGGATTGGGGTGGTGGGTTGCGTAGGGCGATGAAATGGTCTCCTCCCTCCCTTAGTAGGCGGCGTCGTGATGCGCCATGATGTGCAGAGTTCAACTACCCACATCGACCGGAGGGAAGAGACCATGAGCGAGGTTACGACGATTGGCA
>JALVPS010000370.1 GCA_027031685.1 Gammaproteobacteria bacterium
TGATCAGCCGGTCGGCGTTCCTGGCCGGCCTGGACTTGCCGAAGCCCAGCTCGTAGAAGTTGTTGTAGGTGGTGGCATCGTCCCAGTCGGTGGGCTTCTCGTCGGTGGAGAAGGGCCCACGCGGCAGGTGGGACAGATCCAGCCGGGGACGGGCCGCGGCGCTGTCCAGCCAGCCGCCGCTCACCATGCCCAGGGCGGCGGCCACCGCGCCCTGCATGAACCGGCGCCGCTCGCGGTAGACGGACTCGGGGGTGACCTCGTCGGGGTGGCAGTCGCAGGAACGGGGGGTCTTGATCAGCACGATGGGGCCTCGCGCGGCGAGTCGACTAGAGCGGAAATACGCGGCGCGCCACTCCGCAGATGCAGGGCCGGTCACGGCGGGCGCGCTCCGCGCTCGGGGTGCCGCACGGAAAGTGAACACCATCAAGGCAGTGGCGCGCTAAGATCTTTGATTATATCAGTTCCACAAGCGACCGCCTGGCCGAGGCCTCCCATGCCCGCATCCGACTTCCGCCCCACCCTGAGCCGCAACCTGTTCATCGCCCTGTCGCTCACCCTGCTGGCCCTGCCGGTGGCGGTCTGGCTGTTGCGCGAACCCCTGGCCGGCTTCTACATCGCCAACGGCCTGACCGGCCTGGGCCTGGCCCTGAACGGCGTCATCGTGGCCTTCTTCCTGGCCGGCTGCCTGCGCCTGCTCACCCTGCTGTGGCGCTACAGGGGCGAGGAATACGCCATCGCCCGCTTCATCGACGACCTGCGCCGCCACGGCAGGCGCCTGAGGGTGGACGACGACGATCGCAGCCTCATCGCCCGCCGCTACCGCTCCATGCTGCTGGCCAACCGGCAGGGCGCCACCCCCGACCACGCCGCCCTGGCCCAGCTGCTGGTGGCCGGCGAGAGCAGCCGCAGCAGCCTGCCCCGCTACGTGAACAACATCCTCATCCTCACCGGTGTGTTCGGCACCATCGTGTCGCTGTCCATCGCCCTAGTGGGCACCTCCGACCTGCTGGCCGCGGCCGGCGGCGACACCAGCGGCATCAACGTGGTGGTGCATGGCATGTCCACCGCCCTGTCCACCACCATGACGGCCATCGTCTGCTACGTCATCTTCGGCTACTTCTACCTGCGCTTCACCAACGTGCAGACGCGCATCATCAGCGCCATCGAACAGGTCACCGCCGACTACCTCATGCCCCGCTTCCGCGTGGCCGCCGAACACGTCAACGAGGAGACGGCCCGCCTCATCGCCAGCCTCAAGCAGGTGGCCGAGCGCCTGCAGCAGGCCCAGGACCGGCAGGAGGACCACGAGGCCCTGCTGCTCAAGGCCCTGCAGGACCACAACGGCCACATGGAGGACATCGCCCAGCAGCTGCTGGCCACCCGCCGCCTGCTCAAGGCCGGCTTCCGCCTGTCGGACGGCGAGGTGCACTGATGTCCGCCTTCCCCGACCTGCGCCCCGCCACGCGCGGCCCGCAGAGCGACGAGAGCTTCTGGCCCTCCTTCACCGACATCATGATGGTGGTGGTGATGATCTTCCTCATCTCCACCACCCTGCTCATCGTGCGCAACTCCGAGCTGGTGCGCGAGCTGACGGCCAAGATCAACGCCGAGCGGGAGGCGCGGCAGGAGGCCCAGTCGGCCCTGGCCAAGACCCTCACCCTGGAAGAGCGCGTGGCGGCCCTGGAGGACCTGCTGGCCGACGCCCGCCTGCGCCAGCTGCGCACCGAGGAACAGAAGGCCGACCTGCAGCAGCGCGTGGACCGCCTCATGAAGGAACTGGCCCAGAGCAACCGCGCCGCCGAGGAACTGCGCGCCCGCATCGCCGCCCGCACGGCCGAGATCCAGTCCACCCTGCAGCGCCTGGCCAGCCTGGAGACCGAGCTGAAGGCCGCCCGCCAGGAACTCGACCGCACCCGCCAGCGCCTGTCCGACACCACCGCCCGGCTGGCCTCCGCCACCAGCACCGTGCAGTCCCTGCGCCAGGCGCAGGCGCGCCAGAGCCAGGCCCTGCAGACGGCGCGCGCCGCCAGCGAGATCAGCGAGGAGAAGCTGGCCCGCCTGCGCGAGGAATACGAAACGCTCAAGGGCAAGTACGACAAGCTGGTGCGCCCGGCCCGCACCACCAAGGGCAAGCACGTGGTGGCGGTGCGCTTCCAGAAGCAGGATGGCCAGCCCGTGTACGAGATCAAGCCCGACGACGGCGGCGCCTTCCGGCGCGTCGACCGGGCCGAGCTGGAGCGCCGCCTGGGCGCCCTCAAGCAGCGCTACGGCAAGGACCTGTACGTGCGCATCATCTTCCCCGACGAGGCCGGCCTGACCTACCGCGAGGCCTGGCAGTTCACGCGCGACATCCTCAACAAGTACGACTACTACTACCAGGACAACCACATGTGAGCCGCGGGCGGACTTGAAATTCGCCACGCGGCCCCCACACTACGGGGCCGCGCTTCGCAGTCACCACGAGGATCACCGCCCATGAGCCAATCGCCGTACATCGTCGAAGTCGACAGCAGCAATTTCACCGACGTTGTCCTGCAGGAATCGATGGCACGCCCGGTGCTCGTGGACTTCTGGGCCGACTGGTGCAATCCCTGCCAGATGCTCATGCCCATCCTCGCCCGACTGGCGGACGAGTACCAGGGACAGTTCCTGCTCGCGAAGGTCAACACCGACGCCAACCAGGACCTGGCCATGCAGTACGGCGTGCGCAGCCTGCCCACCGTCAAGCTGTTCAAGAACGGCCAGCCAGTGGACGAGTTCATGGGCGCCCTGCCCGAGAGCGCCGTGCGCGAGTTCCTCGACCGCCACATCGAACGCGAATCCACCCGCCTGCATGCCGAGGCCCTCGTGGCCCAGCACCAGGGCGACCTGGCCACCGCCCGCCGCCTGCTCGAAGAGGCCCACGCCATGGAGCCCCGCAACGGCGAAATCACCGCCGACCTGGCCGCCGTCCTGACCGAAGACGGCGAATTCGAAAAGGCCGAATCCCTGCTCAACGCCCTGCCCCCGGACGAACGCGGCAAGCCCAAGCCCGCCGGCATGCTGGCGCGGCTCGAATTCGCCCGGCAGGCCAGGGAACTCCCCTCCGACGCCGAACTGGAAGAAAAACTGCGCGACGACCCCGACAACCTCGACCTGCGCTACCAGTTCGCCATCAGCCGCCTTGCCCTCGGCGACTACGACACCGCCGTCGAACAGCTCCTCGCCATCATGGCCAAGGACCGCAGCTACAAGGACGACGCCGCCCGCAAGACCCTCCTCAAGGTCTTCGACCTCCTCGGCGACGACCCGCGGGTGGACCAATATCGGCGCAGGATGTTCAACCTCATGTACTGAGTAGAGGGGCGTCCCCGCCCTTCTACTTCCCTTCGTGGGGGCATGCACCTTGCTCGACCCCCTACCCCACAATCCCATCGTAGGATGCGGTCACGGCGCAGAGCGCCGGACCCATCACCCCCGCGCGAAGCCGGGCGTAGCCCGGCGAGCCGTCCTTTCTTCCCCCTGACCGCCCCGAGCATCGCAAGGACTGGCCGGCATCGGCCCGAAGGGGCGCGCGATGGATCGCGCGCGGAGGCGAAGGTATATGGACGTACCGTCGCCGACCCCGGCCAGGCCGAGAAGCGCAGGAAAAAGGCGGCCACCGGGGCGGCGCTTCTTTGGTGACTTTCTTGCCGCTGTTGGCAAGAAAGTCACTCGTGGCCAGGCAGC
>JALVPS010000371.1 GCA_027031685.1 Gammaproteobacteria bacterium
TCGGCGTCCACGGCGCTGTGCACGCAGCGCAGCCGGGCGGGTGGCACGCCCTCGGCCAGCAGGACCTGGCGGATGCCCTCGGAGATGGTGATGACGCGGTCGTACAGGCGGTACTTGAGGGCCACCAGCCAGCGCGGCTCGGGGTTGTCCACGCGCCGCGACAGCACGCAGGGGGTGCCGGTGAGGCGCGCCGCCAGGCCGCCGGCCCAGTCGGCGCCGCGCCGGCTGTGCAGGTGCACCAGGTCGGGGCGGGTGCGGCGGATGAGGCGCTGCAGGCGGCGCACCAGGCCGGGGTCGAGGTCGCCGCGCATGGGGATGGGGTGGATGCGCGCGCAGGGGGTGGCCGCGGCGGCGATGGCGCTGCCGGGCGGGCAGGCCAGCAGGTTGGTCACGCCGCGCCCCTGCAGACCGCCGATGAGGTACACCACCTGGCGCGCGCCGCCGTACAGGTGGCGGCCGGCCTCCACGTGCAGCACCTTCACGATGCGGCGTCCCCGGCCAGCAGGGGCTCGGCGGCGGCCAGCACCTCGTCCGGCGTGATGCCGCGCAGGCAGTCGAAGCGCCCCTGGCAGGTGGGCCGGCGCCGGCAGGGCGCGCAGGGCAGGTCGTGGTAGATGACCCGCGTCAGGGGGCTGGGCGTCTCCAGGTAGGGGCGGGTGGAGCCGAACAGGCACACGGTGGGGCGGCGCCAGGCGGTGCCCATGTGGGTCAGGCCGGTGTCCACCCCCACCAGCAGGGCGCTGTCGCGGATGAGGGCGGCCGCCTCCGGCAGGCTGGTCTGGCCGGCCAGATCGACGATGTCCGTGCCGGCCACCAGGCGGCGGGCGGCGGCGCGGTCGCCCGGTCCGCCCAGCAGCAGCACTGGCAGGCCGCGCCCGTGCAGGGCCGCCGCCAGGGCCCGCCAGTGGTCGTCGAACCAGTGCTTCTGCGGGCGGGTGGTGAAGGGGCAGATGACGGCGTAACGGCGTGGCGCGAGGCCCAGCGCCCGCAGCCGGGCCGCGGCCCGCTCGGCGCTGGCCGCATCCACCGGCGCCTGGGGCATGAAGCCTGCCGTGTCCCAGCCCAGCTGCTCGGCCAGGTAGCGGTACTCGGAGCTGATCTGGCGCGGCTCGCCGCCCTTGGGCAGCACGCGCGTCATGAGCCGCGCCGAGCCCTCCCGAGAGCCCAGGCCGATGCGCTCCGGCGCGCCGCTCAACCAGGCCCACAGGCCGCTCTTGAGCAGCCCCTGCAGGTCCACCGCCAGGTCGAAGCCGCGCTGGTGCAGCTGGCGGCGGAAGCGGCGGACGGCGCGCGCCAGGGCCCACCAGCGCCGCTCGCGCCACAGCCGCGCCCACTCGCCGCGCGGCCAGACGATCACCTCGTCCACGTCCGGGTGGGCGGCCAGCAGCGGCCGGCCGGCCGGCTCGGTGAGCCAGGCGATGTGGGCCTCTGGGTGGCGCCGGCGCAGGGCGCTGGCCACCGGCGCGGCGAACACGATGTCGCCGATGGCGCTGAGGCGGATGATGAGGACCTTCACGGGCGACGGGCGGACGGTGGCTGATCGGGGCCGCCATTGTCGGGGATGGCCCCGCCCGCGAGCAACAGGGCCAGCACGAACAGCAGCAAGGGCACCGGCCGCAGGTACAGCCAGGAGTGCAGCAGGCCCAGCACGGCCAGGTACACCAGCAGGGCCGAGCCGGCCAGGCCGGTCCAGCGCGCCACCGGGTCGGGCCGGCGCAGGCGGCGCAGGAAACAGCGCAGCGGCAGGACGAACACCCCGGCCAGCATGGCGCCGAAGCCCAGCAGGCCCGTGCTGGCCAGGGCGTCGATGTAGATGTTGTGGAAGACGGCGTACAGCCGGCCGAAGTAGTCGAAGCCCGGATCGGCGCGCAGGGCGGCGAAGTCGCGCAGGGTATCGCCCAGGCCGGTGCCCAGCAGGGGGTGGGCGGCCCAGATGCGCAGGCCGGCCCACCACATCATGAGCCGCTCGCTGGTGTTGTCGGGCTGGTGCTCGCCGCGCAGGAAGTCGTGCAGCTCCAGCACGCCCTGCAGCAGCCGCCCGCGCCAGTGGGTGGAGGCGAGCAGGGCGGCCGCCAGCAGCGCGGCGCCCGCCAGCAGGGGGACGCGCAGGCGGCGCCAGCCCGCCGGGTGGCGGCGCGCCAGCCCGCCCGCGCTCCAGGCCGTGGCCGCCACGCCGGCCAGCAGGGCCCCGCGCGAGCCGGAGGCGAAGCCGGCGTAGCCCGCCGCCAGCGCCCCGGCCAGCAGGGCGGCCCGTGTCGCCCGGCCGCGGGCCAGCAGGGCGGCGGCCAGCCCGTTCAGCAGGGCGAACAGAAAGGCCACTCCGCCGAACATGTTGGGGTGCAGGGCCGACACCCAGCCGATGCGCGGCCAGCCGGTGGCCAGTTGGCGCCAGGCGGCGAACGCCCCCAGCGCCAGGCCGCCCAGGCACACCCCGCCCACCAGCAGCGGGACGGCCAGCCGACGCTGGCGGTGCAGGGCCAGCACCACGGGCAGGATGAGCAGGAAGGGGTGATAGCGCTCGAAGCGCCAGCCGGCGCCGTGCCAGTCCTGGGTGTTGAGCAGGCTGGGCAGGGCGGCCGCCACGTACAGCACGAAGCCGAGCAGCACGGCGCGCACCTCGGGCGGCAGGCGGCGCCACTGGCCGCCGGCCTGGGGCAGGGCCAGCAGCACCAGCAGGGCGGCGCCGTGGGTGAGCAGCAGCGGGTGCAGCACGGCACCGGCCAGATACAGCAGGCCCAGGGCCAGCCACAGCCGCGCCAGCCAGGAGCCCGGCAGCCGGTTGGCGAGGTCGCTCAAAGGCATGGGGCGATCATGGCCGCGCCGGGGCCCGGGTGGCGAGCCGGTGGCGGCGGTCGCGTGACGCATCTGGTACATCGGCCGCGGCGGCGTATACTGCCGCGCCGGAAACGCGCCGCCCGGAGCCCGTCATGCTGCTCTCCCACCGTTACAAGTTCCTGTTCGTCCACATCGCCAAGACCGGCGGCACCAGCGTGCGCGCCGCCCTGGAGGGCCTGCGCTGGCGCGACCCGCTGTACGCCCTGAGCTTCGTCTGTCACCGCTTCAGCCACTGGACCGGCCACCGCCTGGGCACCAAGTTCCCCCGCCACGCGCGCATCATCGCCGCGCGGGAGATGCTGCCCGAGGAATACTTCCGGGCGCTGTTCAAGTTCTCCTTCGTGCGCAACCCCTGGGACCTGCAGGTGAGCTCCTTCCACCACATCCGCCGCGAGCGGCCGCAGGTCATGAACGGCATCACCGACTTCCGCGAATTCATGCGCTGGAAATTCGACCCCGAGCGGCCCTATCAGTATCACATCGACACCTCCCTCAAACTGCAGAGCGACTACCTGCGCGACTTCGACGGCGAACTCCTCACCGACTTCGTCGGCCGCTACGAACGCCTGCAGGAAGACTTCGACACCGTCTGCCGGCGCATCGGCATCCCCCCGCGACCCCTGCCCCATCGCCGCAAGGCCACCGACCGCAAGAAAGACTGGCGCAGCTACTACGACGACGCCACCGCCGAACAGGTGGCGCGTCACTTCGCGCGCGACATCGAACTGTTCGGTTATCGGTTCGATCCGGATTGAGGAGGGACGGCTCGCCGGGCTGCGCCCGGCTTCGCGCGGGAGCGGTGGGTCCGGCGCTGCGCGCCTTGATCGCACCCTACCAGGGGGCAC
>JALVPS010000372.1 GCA_027031685.1 Gammaproteobacteria bacterium
CCCTGGCGCAGGGCCTTGTCGGCCAGCCGGCAGGCGAACAGCAGCTCGGCTTCCGCCCGCCCGTCGTCGAGCAGGTAGAAGTCGATGCGGGTCACGCCTCGCCCCGGCTCTCCCGCCAGGTGCGCAGGATGTACTCGGTGAGCAGCGGCACGGGGCGGCCGGTGGCGCCCTTGTCCTTGCCCGACTTCCAGGCCGTGCCGGCGATGTCCAGATGGGCCCAGCGGTAGTCCCTGGTGAAGCGCGACAAGAAGGCGGCGGCGGTGATGGTGCCGGCCGGGCGGCCGCCGATGTTGGCCATGTCGGCAAAGGGGCTCTTGAGCTGCTCCTGGTAGTCGTCCCACAGCGGCAGCTCCCAGATGCGGTCGTCCACGGCCTGGGCGGCGTGTTCCAGCTCGCGCCCCAGCGAGGGCTGGTTGGTGAGCATGCCGGAGGCGACATGGCCGAGGGCGGTGATGCAGGCGCCGGTGAGGGTGGCCACGTCGATGACCACGCGGGGCTCGAGGCGGCCGGCGTAGGTGAGGGCGTCGCACAGCACCAGGCGGCCCTCGGCGTCGGTGTTGAGGATCTCCACCGTCTGGCCGGACAGGGTGGTGACGATGTCGCCGGGCCGGCTGGCGCGGCCGTCGGGCATGTTCTCGGCGGCGGCGACGATGCCCGCCATGTGCACTGGCAGCTGCATGTCCATGCACGCCACCAGGGTGCCGAACACGCTGGCCGCACCGCCCATGTCGAACTTCATCTCGTCCATCTTCTCCGACGGCTTGAGCGAGATGCCGCCGGTGTCGAAGGTGATGCCCTTGCCCACCAGCACGACGGGCTTCGAGTCCGGATCCTCGTCGGCCTTGTAGCGCATGACGATCAGCTTGGCCGGCTCGGCGCTGCCGCGCGCCACGGCCAGGAAGGCGCCCATGCCCAGCGCCTCCATGTCCTCCTCCTCGAGGATCTCCACCGTCAGGCGCGGGTAGGTCTTCTTGAGCTGGGTGGCCTGCTGGGCCAGGTAGGTGGGGGTGCAGATGTTGGGCGGCAGGTTGGCCAGGTCCTTGGCCACCTTGACGCCGGTGGCCATGCCCATGCCCTCGCGCATGGCCTGCTCGGCGCTGGACAGGTCGCGCCGCCGCGCCACGCTGATGACCACCTTGCGCAGCGGCTTGCGCGGGCGCTCCGACTCCGACTTGAATTGCTCGAAGCGATACAGGGCATCCTCGAAGTTGAGCACCGTCTGGCGCACCAGGAAATTCTGGTCCAGATGGCGCGGCTCGATGGCCGACAGGTAGCTGACCGCCTCGGTGGCCCCGGACTTGTCCAGGGCGCGCGCCACCCTGTGGCAGATGTCGCGGAACACGCGCGGGGTGACCTCGCGCTCGGCGCCACAGCCCACCAGCAGCACGCGGTCGGCGAAGGTGTTGGGCAGCTCGTACAGCCAGCCGAGCTCGCCCTTGTCGCCCTCCATGTCGCCACGCTTGAGAAACTGGCGCAGGGCGCCTCCGGCGGCCTCGTCCAGGGCCTGGGCGGGGCGCGACAGCTTGCGCCCCTTGAAGACGGGGACCACCACGCAGCCGGTGCGCTGTTTCTCGGGACTGCCGCTCTTTGTCGAGTATTCCATGCCGAAATCCGGTCGGGTGTGGGCGGGGCGGGGGCGCCGCGCGGCGGCGCGAACGGTGCGGATCATAGCAGACTTTGGCCGCCCACCGGTTGGTCCAGGTTCTCGCCTGGACAGTCGGGACCAGGTATTTTTTGACAGAAGGGGCTCTATCTCCTATACGAAGTTGGTGAAGGAGTCAATGGCAGATGCGCTGAATTTTGGCTTCGACACAGCGTGAAGCGAAACTTATGGACTTGAAAGGAGGTGGAGGAATGAGTACAGACAATGAAATCACGGAGCAGGGATTTGACGATCCCCCCGAACAGGAGATAGCGGAGGAAAACGAGGACCTGCTTGAGGAAGAAGAGGCGGCGAGCTTTGCAGAGCCTGCAGAGGAAGATTTCGAGGAACTGGCCGAGGCGCCGCAGGATATGGATCCCGAATACCTGGATGTAGATGAGGCGCTCGTGCAAATACATGCAGAGATTAGTCAACAGCTGGCCCAACTCACCACGGACGAGACGGGATCTATCTCCTCGGAGAACGCCTTCGAAGGCAGCGGAAACATCGTAGGGGTCGGCTTCGGGCTGGCAGGGGAGGACTCCGAACTCCTCGCCGACCCGGGTGAGCCGGCACTCAATGTCTATGTGGTGGAGCCTGCCTCCGTTGACGAGGTGAAGTCAGTCATTGTCGACTCCATGGGCATCTCGGCGGCGGACAACGACGACGTGCCAGTGAATGTGATCGTCAGTGGGATCATCGACGCCGACTCCCACCGCTTTCGCATGCGGCCAGCCGCGGGAGGGGTATCGGTAGGGCACTACCGCATCACTGCCGGAACCCTTGGCTGTCTGGCACGCGGTCGTCGGGCACCTCGCAATCGCCGGCTGCTGGTGTTGAGCAACAATCATGTGCTGGCCAACTCGAACAATGCACGCTTCGGCGACTCGGTATTGCAACCGGGACGGTACGATGGCGGGCGCAATCCCAGGGACCGGATCGCCATCCTGGAGCGTTTCGTGCCCATCCGCTTCGGCGGTCGTCCAAATTATGTAGACTGCGCGACTGCCTGGGCCTGGCCGAGCAGAGTCCGGCGAGAGTTGGTCTACCTGCGCGGGGGCCGGCGTCGCCTGTTCCGCATCAGCCGCCAGATCCGGGTCTGTCGCCCGGGGATGCTGGTGGGCAAGTCGGGACGTACCACCCAATTGACTTCCGGGCGGGTTTCAGACTGCCACGCCACTGTCCGCGTCAACTATGGTAGTGGCCGGGTGGCCCTCTTCCGAGACCAGATGGTGATCCGCCCACTACGTGGCAGGTTCAGTGCCGGGGGGGACTCGGGATCGGTCATCTGGACTTGGGATCGACGGCGCAACCCCGTAGGGCTGCTGTTTGCGGGCAGCAGTAGCGTAACCATTGCGAATCACATGTGGCGGGTGGTCCGGGCCTTGGACATCAGTCTCTATACCTGAACATAATCGAGTTGTGTGGACGCCCTCCGCTGGTCTACAGGGCGGAGGGCGTCCGGTCAGGAAAGGGCGGAAGGTCTGACGGCGAGGGTTTCGTTTGACTTCGTTGCGCTTATCCCTCCATACCATGTCTGTATCTCCCCGGAAGAGGTGATCCCCATGCCCCATGATTTCAAAAACCCACCAGACCTCGTGGGTCCGGCAGCGAATGGCGTACCGGACGAGGAGGCGGCAATGCCCTATGAACCAGACGAAAATGCCACTCCCTTGTCCACTGGCCGGGCCAGTCAGGTGCTTCGGCGGCATGAGGTTGAATTGATGGCAATCGAAGGGGTGGTAGGGGTTTCAGTGGCGCGGAACCCCATAGGCGAGGAGGTGATCAAGGTCTGGGTACGAGAAGCAGGGATCCAGCGCGCAATCCCCGATCACCTTGAGGGTGTACCGGTGGAGGTTGAGATAACGGGCGACATTGACGCCTTCTGAACAGAAGGCCGGGTTCCACAGTCGTCAGAGGAGACATCGCCCTTGTTCATCGCCCGAATTGGGGACAGGCCGATGCATGGCCAAACGACTGTCTAACCCGTATTCGTGGCTGTCGGACAGCCTATATTGCTTGTGAGGCCGGCATCTTGCCGTGCCCTCGCTGTGTGTCTTGGCCTCATCCGGGTCGGAAATGGGCATGCCACGAGCGAGCGGGTATGATCCCGCGCCGTGAGACTGCCGATCCTGGACCGCTATTTCCTGCGTGAGACCCTGCTCGTGCTGGGCGCCGTGCTCGTGGTGCTGCTGCTGGTGTTGCTGGGTGGCCTCTTCGTGCGCCTGCTGGGCAAGGTGGCGGCGGGCAGCCTGGAGGCCGGGCTGCTGCTGCCGCTGGTGTTCTGGTGGACCATACAATCGCTGTCCACCCTGCTGTCGGTGTCGCTGTTTCTGGCCATCCTCATCAGCCTGGGGCGCTTCTACAAGGACAGCGAGATCTATGCCATGCGCGCCAGCGGCCTGGGGCCGTGGGGGCTGCTGCGGCCCTTCCTGCTGCTGGGCGGGGCGGTGGCCGTGCTGCTGGCGGTGCTGGCCCTGTGGCTCAATCCCTGGGCCACCCAGCGCACCCACGCCCTGCGCGACATGGCGGTGAAGAAGCTGGACCTGGCGGGCGTCACGCCGGGGCGCTTCATCACCCAGCCCTCCGCCCACCGCGTGGTGTTCGCGGAGGCGCTGAGCGCCGACCGCCGCTATCTGGAGCGGTTGTATGTCTTTCAGGAGCGGCAGGGGGCGCTGCAGGTGATCACTGCCCGCCGCGCCCGTCAGGTGCGCCCGGAAGGCAGCGCCGACGCCTATCTGGAGCTGGAGGACGGCGAGCTGTTCCAGGGCGCGCCGGCGGCCGAGCGCCACCTGCGCGTGCGCTACCGACGCCAGGGCATCCGCTTGCCGGGGCTGCGGCTGGCCCCGCGTCAGGACGTGGACATGCTGCCGCCGGACGTACTGCTGCGCCATGCCGACCGGCCGCACCGGGCCGAGCTGCACTGGCGGCTGTCCTTCCCCCTCAGCGCCCTGGTGCTGACCCTGCTGGCCGTGCCCCTCAGCCATGCCTCGCCCCGGGCTGGCCGCTTCGGGCGGCTCACGGTGGCCATTCTCATCTACATCTTCTATGCCAACCTGCTGGGCATGGGCCGCGCCTGGCTGGAGGACGGCACGCTGCCGTTGTGGCTGGGGCTGTGGTGGGTGCACGGCGCGGTGGTGGCCGGGGCGCTGCTGCTGCAGGCGCGGCAGAACGGCTGGCGGCCGCGCCTGTGGCGGCGGGCGGCGGCCTGATGCGCATCCTGGACCGCTACCTGCTGCTGCACGTGCTGGCGGGCACGGCGCTGGCGCTGCTGGTGCTGGTGTCCCTGGACGGGCTGTTCGGCTTCCTCAAGGAGCTGGAGGACGTGGGGCGCGGCGGCTACGGTCACGCCCAGGCCCTGCTCTATGTGCTGTTCACCCTGCCGGCGCGTGCCTACCAGTACGCGCCGCCGGCGGTGCTCATCGGCAGCCTCATGAGCCTGGGCGCGCTGGCGGCGCAAAACGAGCTGCTGGCCATCCGCGCCGCCGGGCTGTCGGTGTGGGGCATCGCCGGCTCGGTGCTCAAGGCCGGCCTGATCATGGCCGTGGCGGTGCTGCTGCTGGGTGAGCAGCTGGCGCCGCTGGGGCAGGAGAAGGGTCGCCAGCTGCGCACGCAGGCCATCAGCGGCCGCCTGGCGGTGCAGGGCAGCAGCGGGGTGTGGATGCGCGCCGGCGACGAGTTCATCCGCGCGCGCGTGGTGCTGGGCAGCGAGCGGATGCTGGACGTGCGCGTGTTCCGCTTCGACCAGGGCCATCGCCTGCGCGAGGTGCTGACGGCCGGCTCGGCGGCGGGAGATGGCGGCCACTGGCGGCTGCGGGACGTGCAACGGCTGGTGGTGGGCCGGGAGTCGGTGCGCCGCGAGCAGCTGGCGAGCATGGACTGGCCTACGCGCATCAGCGACGAGATGCTGGCCGTGCTGCGCGTGGAGCCGCGCGATATGCGTGCCCGTGACCTGTACACCTACGTGCGCTATCTGCGCGACAACCGGCTCGACAGCCGCCAGTACGAGCTGGCCTTCTGGAATCGTTTCGTCGCCCCCCTGTCCAGCCTGGTCATGCTGCTGCTGGCGCTGCCCTTCGTGTTCGGCTCGCAGCGCAGCGGCGGCGCCGGCCAGCGCCTGTTCCTGGGCGTGCTGCTGGGGTTGGGCTATTTCCTGGTCGCCCGGCTGCTCAACCAGGCCGGCTTGGTGCTGGGCCTGCCGCCCCTGCTGAGCGCCGTGGCACCGCCGGCCGTCTTTCTGCTGCTGGCCGTGGCGCTACTGCGGCGCGTCTGAAGCGCCTTTGTCCACCACCAGCCGCGTGCCCGAGGCCAGGTCGTGCCAGGTGGCGCCGCGCCGGTCCACCAGCGACCACCAGAAACCCAGGCCCAGGGCCGCCCAGGAGAGCAGCGCCACGGCCAGGCGCAGCGTCACCTGCAGCCAGTCGACGCGCGCACCGTGCGCCGGCACCAGCCGCACCCGCCAGGTCTTCATGCCCAGGGTCTGCCCGCCGTGGGTCCAGAACCAGCCGAAATAGACGTACACGACGGCATACAGCAGGAACTGCAGCAGCGGGTAGCGCGGATCGCCGTAGGTGATGCCGCCTATCACGGTGAAGGGCAGGGCCACGATGAACAGCACGCCGAACAGCAGCAGCCCGTCGTAGGTTGCCGCCCCCAGACGGCGCCACAGCGGTGCCGGCCGCGTGGCTGTGGGAAAATCGGTTTGTGTCATGGGAAAGGGGCGCTCCGTGGGAAACAATGTATTTTTGGCCTGGCGGTCTGGTCTGTGCTATATCAGCCACTTGTCGGGAAAGTTTGTGATGTCGGGGTCAATCAGCGGTATCGGGTGTATGGTGCCTTGCACCATTCCAAATATATAAGCCAGGACCGATCGCCGGGCGCCCCGCGCTTCCTGCGGCCACCGCCGGGGACACGGTGGAGGGTTGCCGCCACTGGCCCGACAGGCCGATCGCTTTATACCAGAACCAAAGGAGGTCTTATGAGTGTCGTTGCAGAGCTTATGCGTCTGCCCGGCGTGGTGGCGGCGGGCGAGTACTCGTACCGCGGCGATCGCTATTCCTATCAGGGCCAGATGAGTGACGAGATGGCGCGCATGGCGTCCATCATGTGCCGGGCCACCTCGCTGGGCGTCAACATGGAATGCAACATGCTGGGCACCCTGTGTGAGGACTGCGGGCTGGCGCCGGCGCGTGGCTGGGCCGTGCGCGGGCCGCGCTTCACCGTGTGCGTCATGAGCAACGTGTTCTGTTTCATCGACAACGAGACCGGGTCGCTCAACGACACCCTGCACACCATGCTGGACGAATTGAAGGATCGCACCAACGAACTGGTGTGACTCGAGGGCGCCGTCCCCGCGTGGGGCGATGCCTCCACCGAATCGAGAGAAAACCACTGGAGTAGAACAAAGATGGCGGATATCGACGAAAAACTGCTGGCCCTGCCGGGCGCCCTGGCGGTCTTCGAATTCTCGGACCGCGGCGAGCTCACCGCCTGGAAGGTGAAGGAGGACGCCTCCGAGCTGGACCAGAACACCCTAGACCTGTTGTCCCACATGTGCGTGGCCAACCTGTCCATTTCCACCATGCAGGCGCGCGGCTGGGAAAAGCTCACCGGCATGGAGGGCTTCTATCCCATCTCCGGCTTCACCCTCATCGGCATGGACTGGTCCACGGTCATCAAGGGCCAGCGCGGCGTCATTTTCGAGAATGACAAGGCGGACTATCAGGCAGCCTATGACCTGTTGAACGGGTGAGGGGGCGCGATCATGATCAAACGCATGCTGGCGCTGGATGGGGTGATGGCCGTGGTCCTGTTCCGCGACGACGGGGCCTTTCTGGAGGGCTATGGCCTCATCGACGAATCGCTCATGAAGGAGATGGCCTCCTTCGCCCACGACTACAAGCGGCTCGTCCAGTCCAATGCCGACCAGTTGTCCATGTTCACCCAGATCAGCGCCTGGACGCCGCCCAAGGGGTGGATCGTGCGCGGGCGAAAATACACCGTGTGCAGTTTCGGCAATCTGGTCAGCCTGGCCACCAACGACGAGGCCAACCTCAATGAGATCATGGCCGAGCTGAGCGACCTGGCCAGTTACTGAGCCCCGCCCCGCTCCCGCCCTCCACCCCATCGCAGGCTTCGGCCTGCGATTTCGTTTCGTGCGCCCCTGCCGGGGTGCCCGCTCACCGGCCGGATGACAGGCCGGATGCCGCCCACCGGCCTCCCGTCGGCCAGCCCTTGTCAGCTGCCGGTGGGCCTGCAACCATGGCGGCGGAGAGATGATGAACGACGTGATGCCATCCCTGCGCGCCTTGCTGTTGGGCCTTTTCCTGCTGTGCGGGCTGCCGCCGTCCGTGGCGGACACCGCACCGCTGGTGCTGGTGGTGCCGGTGAAATCGGCCATCGGCCCCGCCTCGCAGGACCGCATCGTGCGCGCCCTGGCCGATGCCCGCGAGCAGGGCGCGGAGCTGGTGGTGATCCAGCTCGACACGCCCGGCGGGCTGGACTTCTCCATGCGCGAGATCATCAGCGCCATTCTCGCCTCGCCGGTGCCGGTGGCCACCTTCGTGGCGCCGCCGGGGGCGCGCGCCGCCAGTGCCGGCACCTACATCCTCTACGCCAGCCACGTCGCCGCCATGGCCCCCGCCACTCACCTGGGGGCGGCCACGCCGGTGCGCCTGGGGGGCGCCTCGCCGTCTCCGCCGGAGGGGGATGCGGGGGAGGAGAAGACCGCCGGCGGCGACGCCATGAACCACAAGATGCTCAACGATGCGGTGGCCTACATCCGCGGCCTGGCCAAATTGCGCGGACGCAATGTCGAGTGGGCCGAGCGTGCGGTGCGCGAGGCGGTCACGCTCACCGCCGAGGAGGCCCTGGCGCAGGGCGTGATCGACCTCATCGCCGACGACGTGCCGGACCTGCTGGCGAAGGTGGACGGGCGTCGCGTGCAGGTGGGCGCCAGCGAGCGGGTGCTGCACACGCGGGGCGCGCGCACGGAATGGAAGCGGCCCGACTGGCGCAGCCGCCTGCTGGAACTCATCACCGATCCCAACGTGGCCTATGTGCTGATGCTGATCGGCATCTACGGCCTGATCCTGGAATTCTCCAACCCCGGCCAGGTGGTGCCGGGGGTGATCGGGGCCATCGCCCTGCTGCTGGCGCTGTACGCCTTCCAGATCCTGCCCGTGAGCTACGCCGGCGTGGCGCTCATCGTGCTCGGCCTGCTGTTCATGATCGGCGAGGCCCTGCTGCCCACCGCCGGCCTGCTGGGGTTGGGCGGGCTGGCCGCCTTCGTGTTCGGCTCGGTGATCCTGTTCGACGACGAATATCTGGCCGTGTCGCTGCCGCTGGTGGGTGGCACGGCGCTGGTGGCGGGCGGTTTTCTGCTGTGGCTGCTGGTGCGCGTGGTGGGCCTGCGGCGCCGCCCGCCGGTCACCGGCGAGGACGCGCTGGTGGGGCGCCACGCCGAGGTGGTGGAGGATTTTCGTGGGCGGGGACGCGTGCGCGTGGGGGGCGAGCTGTGGTGGGCCGAGTCGGCCCGGCCGCTGCGCGCCGGCCAGCGCGTGCGCATCCTCGAGGTCGACGAGGGGCTCGTGCTGCGCGTGGCGCCCGAGCCGTCCGATTCATGATCCGGTCGCGACCGGAAGGAGTGTTGCCGTGATTGCCTATATCGTTCCCCTGGCGCTGCTGGCCGCCATCATTCTCATGTCCGTGCGCGTGCTGCCCGAGTACGAGCGCGGCGTGATCTTTTTTCTGGGGCGTTTCCAGACGGTCAAGGGCCCCGGCCTGATCCTGGTCATCCCCGTCATCCAGCAGATGGTGCGCGTCGATCTGCGCGTCATCACCATGGACGTGCCCAGCCAGGACGTCATCTCGCGCGACAACGTGACGGTGCGCGTGAGCGCCGTGCTGTATTTCCGCGTGGTGGAACCGGACAAGGCCATCATCCAGGTAGAGGACTATTACGCCGCCACCAGCCAGCTGGCGCAGACCACCCTGCGCTCCGTGCTGGGCCAGCACGAGCTGGACGAAATGCTGGCCGAGCGGGACAAGCTCAATTCCGACATCCAGAACATCCTCGACACCCAGACCGCCTCCTGGGGCATCAAGGTCACCAACGTGGAGATCAAGCACATCGACCTGGACGAGAGCATGGTGCGCGCCATCGCCCGCCAGGCCGAGGCCGAGCGCGAGCGGCGCGCCAAGGTCATCAACGCCGAGGGCGAGCTGCAGGCGGCGCAGAAGCTGCTGGCCGCCGCCGCCATCATCGCCAAGAACCCGCAGGCCCTGCAGCTGCGCTACCTGCAGACCCTGAACGACATCTCCACGGAAAACGCCACCACCATCGTCTTCCCCATCCCCATCAACTTCCTGGAGGCGTTTCAGGCCAAGGGCGGCACGCACCACAACGATGACGGACAGGCCGGCGCCGGGTGAGCCCTGGATCGGGCGCTTCACCGAGCACCTGTGGCTGGAGCGCGGCGCCAGCGACAACACGCGCCGCGCCTACGCCAGCGACCTGCGTGCCCTGGCCCGCTGGTTGGCCGGTCGCGGCGTGAGCGGCTGGCCGGCGGTGACGGCCGACCTGCTGCGCGAGTACCTGCGGCACCGTCACGCCGGCGGCGCCAGCGCGCGCAGCATGGCGCGCGCCCTGTCCGCCTGGCGGCGCTTCTTCCGCTACCTGCTGCGCGAGGGGGCCATCGACCACGACCCCAGCGAGTCGCTGGAGACGCCGCGCCTGGCCCGCGGCCTGCCCGACCATCTCACCGAGGACGAGGTGGAGGCCCTGCTGCAGGCGCCGGACGTGGCCTCGCCCCTGGGCCTGCGCGACCGCGCCATGCTGGAGACGCTGTACGCCACCGGCCTGCGCGTCTCCGAGCTGGTGGCGCTGCGCCACGACCAGCTGGACTTGCGCAGCGGCCTGGTGCGCGTGGTGGGCAAGGGGCACAAGGAGCGCATCGTGCCCCTGGGCGAGGAGGCTGCCCACTGGCTGACGCGCTACCTGGAGACGGCCCGCCCGGCCCTGGCCTGCCCCGGCAGGCCCGACGAGCACGTGTTCCTCAACCGGCGCGGCGCCGGCATGACGCGCCACAACTTCTGGCACATCGTGCGCCGCCACGCCCGCGCCGCCGGCATCACCCGCCACCTCTCGCCGCACACCCTGCGCCACGCCTTCGCCACCCACCTGCTGGACCACGGCGCCGACCTGCGCGCCGTGCAGATGCTGCTCGGCCACAGCAACGTGACCACCACGCAGA
>JALVPS010000373.1 GCA_027031685.1 Gammaproteobacteria bacterium
GCATGACGTCGCGCCAGCGCTGGAACTTTTCGGAGCTGCGGTTGAGCTGGACGAGGATCCAGATGGCCACGCCAATGGCGCCGAACACGATGTACCACCATTCGCGCAGCAACCGTGACAGGCCGATGACGAATTGCGTGAAGGCCGGCAGGTCGGCGCCGAAGTCCTTGAACAGATCCTCGAAGGTGGGTACCACGAACATGAGCAGGATGACGCTCACGATGAAGGCCACGATGAGCACCGCGGCTGGATAGATCATGGCCTTGCGGATCTTGGCCTTGATGGACTCGGTCTTCTCCTTGTAGGTGGCGATCTTGTCCAGCAGGCTCTCCAGCGAGCCGGATTGCTCGCCGGCGTCCACCAGGCTGATGAACAGCGAGTCGAAGTACTTGGGGTGGCGCGCCAGGGCGTCGGCCAGGGTGTTGCCGGACTCCACATCGTTCTTGATGGTCAGGATGAGGTCCTGCATGGCCGGGTTCTCGTGGCCGCGGCCAATGATCTCGAAGGCCTGCACGATGGGCACCCCGGCCGCGATCATGGTGGCCAGCTGGCGCGAGAAGATGGCAATGTCCTTGCCCTTGATGGCCTTGCGGCGGCTGAACAGGGGCTTGGACTTCTTGCGGATCCGGGTGGGATTGATGCCCTGGCGGCGCAGGTCGGCGCGCACCAGCGCCTCCGACGGGCCCACCGACTCGCCGCGCACCCGGTCGCCATTGCGGTTGGTGCCTTCCCACACGAAGGCCAGTTTTTCCGTGCTCGCTGCCATTCGACTAGTCCTTTGTCACGCGGTTGATCTCTTCCAGGCTGGTGATGCCCTCGCGCACCTTGTCCAGCCCCGACTGGCGCAGGTCCTTGATGCCTTCCTTCTGTGCCTGGCGGGCCAGCTCCAGCGAGTTGCCGCCCTCCATGATGATCCGCCCCATCTCCTCCGAGATGGGCATGACCTGGAAGATGCCCACGCGGCCCTTGTAGCCGCCGGTGCAGCGGTCGCAGCCCACCGGCTTGTACAGGGTGAGCGAGTCCAGCTCGTCCTCGCGGAAACCCTCCTGCAGCAGCACCTCGGGCGGCACCTCGTGCTCCGTCTTGCAGTGTGGACACAGGCGTCGGCCAAGCCGCTGGGCGATGATGAGGCTCACCGAGGAGGCGATGTTGTAGGCCGGCACGCCCATGTTGGCCAGGCGGGTGAGCGTCTGCGGCGCGTCGTTGGTGTGCAGGGTGGACAGCACCAGGTGGCCGGTCTGGGCCGCCTTGATGGCGATCTCGGCCGTTTCCAGGTCGCGGATCTCGCCCACCATGATCACGTCCGGGTCCTGGCGCAGGAAGGCGCGCAGGGCATTGGCGAAGGTCAGCCCCACCTTGGGATTGATGTTCACCTGGTTCACGCCGGGCAGGTTGATCTCCGCCGGATCCTCGGCGGTGGAGATGTTGCGGTCCGGCGTGTTGAGGATGTTGAGGCCGGTGTACAGGGACACCGTCTTGCCCGAGCCGGTGGGACCGGTCACCAGGATCATGCCGTAGGGCTTGGCCAGGGCGTCCAGATAGGCCTGTTTCTGCGCCGGGTCGTAGCCCAGGGCGTCGATGCCCAGCTTGGCGCTGGAGGAATCCAGCAGGCGCAGCACGATCTTCTCGCCATACAGGGTGGGGCAGGTGTTGACGCGGAAGTCCACCGCCCGGTTGCGGGAGATCTGCAGCTTGATGCGGCCGTCCTGCGGGATGCGCCGCTCCGAGATGTCCATGCGCGCCATCACCTTGACACGGGCGATGATCTTGGGCGCCAGGGGCAGTGGCGGATTGGCCACCTCGTGCAGGATGCCGTCCATGCGGAAGCGCACGCGGAAGGATTTCTCGTAGGTCTCCAGATGGATGTCCGAGGCGCCCTTCTTGATGGCGTCCAGCAGCATCTTGTTCACGAAGCGCACCACCGGTGTGTCGTCCACCTCGGCGGTGCGGACCAGCGGGTCCTCCCGGTCCTCGTTGTCCACCTGGACGTTGTCCAGATCCTCGTCCAGGCCCAGGTCGTCCCATTTGGTGCCGGCGTTCTCCAGCACCACTTCCAGCAGCCGCTCCAGCTTGTCCGCCTCCACCAGCAGCGGTTCGGTGGGCAGGCCGGTAGTGAACTTCAGCTCGTCCAGCGCGGCCAGGTTCATGGGATCGGAGATGGCCACGAACAGGCGGTTGGCGCGCTTGAAGACAGGCAGTGCCTGGTAGCGCTGGACCAGCTCTTCCTTGATGTATTCGGTGGGGATCAGATCGCGGTCGTAGGCGCTGATGTCGAACAGGGGGATGCCGTATTCCTGCGAGGCGGCATAGGCGATATCGCGTGGGCTGGCCAGTTTCTCTTCCACCAGCACATTGATGAAGGGCTTGTCCTCGACCGCCGCCTTCTGCTGTGCCTCGATGGCCTGGGCCTCGCTCAGGATGCGGTCGGCCACCAGGCGGCGTGCCAGGCCGGTGAGTCGAATCTGCTGTGCGGGAGTTGCCATGTGAAATCGCGGGTCCTGTCCTGTGGTTCCCAATGATATAACGAGACCGGCCGGAGGCACGCAGGGCGCAGTCTAGACCAGGGACGACCGGGAAACAGTTAGTCAGTTCACTTCTGGGGCCGTGTAACGCACTGTTACAAACGGAGATGGCCCCACCTGTCGGACAGGCGGGGCCATCGGGGCGTTGCTGGTCAGGGTGATGATCAGCTGGCCGGGATGCGGCACTCGGCCGGCAGCAGGCTCTTGAGCGAGGCCGTTGCGGCCAGGGAGCCACCATCGCTGGTTTCGGAAGCAGTGCCGGAATCATCCTCCCAGGAACCATTCGGCACGATCAGCGCTGCCTTGTCGTCAGCGGTGTTCACGCCGCAGCCCCAGAATACGTCACCATTGGGGGTGGTGCCCGGACGCAGGGTCAGGGTCTTGTCCTTGATGCGGGCGTTGGCGCTGTTGCCATAGGTGATGGTGATGGTGCCGTTGTTCAGCGTGACCTGCTGGACGTACTTGCCGGAGGGCGGGTTGTCCTTGTCGAAGCCGATGGCTTCCAGATCCGCCGGCCACTTGCCGGTCTGGGCGAAGTTCTCGGCCACCGCGGACTTGACGCTGGAGGAGATGGACAGGCCTTCACTCACTTGCGTGCGGATGATGTAGTCCTGGTAGGCGGGCAGGCCGATGGCGGCCAGGATGCCGATGATCGCCACGACGATCATCAATTCGATGAGGGTAAAACCTTTTTGCGCAGTTCGCATGGTTTGGACTCCTTGTTGATAAACGCTTGGTTTTTGGTTTGATGGTTGTTGTGTGCGGCAGAAGTGCTGGGACAGCGACTGCCTGCCCGGTGGTAATCAGGAATCGTGCCAGTTTGTGCGGGTGACGTGCATCTCTTGTGGAATCAACGGGTTGTCGTTACGACTGCCGCCGGGGGCAGGGTGGCCTGGCAAGGGTCCGTGTCGAAACGTGTCGGAATCTGACCACGACTGTCAAGGAGTGACGTGACACGGCCCGGCGTCCAGCCGGCACCCCGTTACTCCTGGTCCAGGCCGAATTTCTTGATGCGGTAGCGCAACTGGCGCAGGGTCATGCCCAGCTGCCGGGCGGCGGCGGTGCGGTTCCAGCGCGTGCGCTCCAGGGCGGCGCGGATGGCGGCGCGCTCGTCCTGGGGGGTGTCC
>JALVPS010000374.1 GCA_027031685.1 Gammaproteobacteria bacterium
CCAGCTGGGCCTGAAGCAGCGCGGCGTGGTCATCCACGAGCTGCACCGCGAGCGGCTGGCCAGCGGCCAGTACCGCTGGGCGCTGTGGCCGCCCATCCCCTACTCGCCGCGCGACTACCTGCGCGATCAGGGCGACACCGGTCTGCAGCCGCCCAGCCGGGCCCACTGGTTCGGCACCGAGTCCAACGGCGCGGACGTGCTGAGCCGCATGATCCACGCCAGCCGCATCGCCCTGGGTATCGGCTTCGTGGCCACCGGTATCGCCCTGCTCATCGGCATCCTGGTGGGCGGGCTGATGGGCTACTTCTCGGGGGTGGTGGACATCATCGGCATGCGCCTGGTGGAGATCTTCGAGGCCATTCCCACCCTGTTCCTGCTGCTCACCTTCGTGGCCTTCTTCGGCCGCAGCCTGTACATCATGATGGTCATCATCGGCCTCACCGCCTGGCCCGGCTACGCACGCTACATCCGCGCCGAGTTCCTCAAGCTGCGCGAGCAGGACTACGTGCAGGCAGCGGTGGCCCTGGGGCTGCCGCTGCGTTCCATCCTGTTCCGCCACATGCTGCCCAACGGGGTGGCGCCGGTGCTGGTGGCGGCCAGCTTCGGCGTGGCCTCCGCCATCCTGGCCGAGGCCACCCTCAGTTTCCTGGGCCTGGGGCTGGTGGACGCGCCTTCCTGGGGGCAGATGCTCAACGAGGCGGTGCAGTCCTCGGCCTTCAACTGGTGGCTGGCCATCTTCCCCGGTGGGGCCATCTTCCTCACCGTGTTTGCCTACAACCTGATCGGCGATGCCCTGCGCGACGCCATCGACCCGCACCTGTCCACGGAGGCCGAGCCGTGAGCGCGCCGCTGCTCAGGGTGCAGGACCTGCGCACCCACCTGCGCAGCGGGGGGCGCGTCGTGCGGGCGGTGGACGGGGTGAGCTTCGACATCCGTCGCGGCGAGACCTTCTGCCTGGTGGGCGAGTCCGGCAGCGGCAAGTCGGTCACCGCCCTGTCCATCATCCGCCTGCTGCCGCCGCGCATCACGCGCCACCCCACGGGGCGCATCCTGCTCGACGGCGGGGTGGACGGGCAGGGCGCGCCCCTGGACCTGCTGCGCGCCCCGGAGTCGGACCTGTGCCGCATCCGCGGCGGGCGCATCGCCATGATCTTCCAAGAGCCCATGACCTCCCTCAACCCGGTGTTCACCATCGGCGAGCAGATCGTGGAGGCCCTGCTGCTGCACAACCCGGGCATGACGCCGGACGAGGCCGAGGCGCGGGCACTAGCGGCCCTGGAGGCGGTGCAGATCCCCAACGCGCGGGCGCGCCTGGGCGAGTACCCGCACCGCCTGTCCGGCGGCCAGCGCCAGCGGGTGATGATCGCCATGGCCATGGCCTGCGAGCCGGACCTGCTCATCGCCGACGAGCCCACCACGGCCCTGGACGTGACCGTGCAGGCCGAGATCCTGCGCCTCATGAAGGACCTGCAGGCGCGCACCGGCATGAGCATCCTGTTCATCACCCACGACTTCGGCGTGGTGTCGCAGATGGCCGACCGGCTGGCGGTCATGCGCCACGGGCAGATCGTGGAGAGCGGCCCCCTGCGTCGCGTGCTGCGCCAGCCGGAACACCCCTACACGCGCGCCCTGCTGGCGGCCCTGCCGGAAAACCTGCCGCGCCCGCCGCGCCGTGCCGAGAGCGCGCCACGCGAGCCGCTGCTGCAACTGGAGGGGCTCAAGGTGCACTTTCCCATCCGCAGGGGCGTGCTGCGGCGGGTGGTGGACCACGTGCGGGCGGTGGACGGGGTGGACCTGACCATCCGCCGCGGCGATATCGTGGCCTTGGTGGGGGAGTCGGGCTGCGGCAAGACCACCCTGGGGCGGGCCATCTTGCGCCTCGTCCCGGCCAGCGCCGGGCGCATCGTGTTCGCCGACAGCGACATCTCGCGCCTGTCGCCGCGCGAGCTGTTGCCCTACCGGCGCCGCATGCAGGTCATCTTCCAGGACCCCATGTCGTCGCTCAATCCGCGCCTGACCATCGCCACCACCCTCACCGAGCCCATGCAGGTGCACGGCATCGGCACCAGTCACGAGGAGCGCATCGCCCTGGCCGAAGACGCCCTGCGCCAGGTGCAGCTCTCCCCGGAGCACCTGTGGCGCTACCCGCACGAGTTCTCCGGCGGCCAGCGCCAGCGCATCGGCATCGCCCGCGCCCTGGTGCTGGATCCGGCCTTCCTGGTGTGCGACGAGGTGACCAGTGCTCTGGACGTGTCGGTGCAGGCGGAGATCCTGCAGATGCTGCTGCGCCTGCGCGACGAGCGGAACCTGGCCATGCTGTTCATCACCCACGACATCGGGGTGGTGGAGTACATCAGCGAGCGCATGCTGGTGATGTATCAGGGGCGCATCGTGGAGGCGGGCGAGACGGCGCGTGTGTGCCGCGCGCCCCGCGCCCCCTACACCCGCCGCCTGCTGGCCGCCGTGCCGCGGGTGGGCATCAGGCCGGGCGCAGCAGACGCAGCGGCTCCGCCTGCACCGGCAGGATGATCGGCGGCTGACGCCGCAGGCGCTGTCCCGGGTCCTGTTCGCTGATGCGTTCCAGAAAGTCGATGGTATTGCGGATGCGCGCCATGTAGTGGTTCTCCTCGCCGAAGAAGGCCTCCACGTAGCGGTAGGCGCGGTTGAAATGCCCGTCCAGGCGTTTCTCCACCGAGTGGCGGTAGAAGTCGGGCGTCTTGCGCAGCAGGTCGGCTGGCGAGCGGAACATCGGGGGATGGCCGGGGCGACCCTCGCCGGCCAGGCCGCACAGCACGAACTCCGGGTACAGGCGGTCGCGACACTTCTCCAGGTAGCAGCGGTCGCTCATCTGGGCGATGAGGTCGGCCGTGCCCAGCAGGTGGCCCAGCTTGCGGTCGCGGGGATCGTGCGGATGCAGGTCGTCCAGATCCACCTCGTAGCCGGTGTAGTGCACCAGCACGGCCGCCAGCCGTGCGTAGCGGGCCAGGCCCAGGCGTGGCAGGTAGCGGCGCAGGAATTCGCCGCTACGGCTGACGTGGGTGAGGGTGAACACGGCGCCGTTGGGCACTGGCCCGTCGGCCTCGTGACGGATGTAGCCGGCGTCGTGGAACAGGGCGATGACGATGCCCAGCACGAAGCGCTGGCTGCCCAGGCGGTGCAGCGGGTGGCTGCGCTCGTGGCCATTCATGAGGCGGGCCATGGCCAGGGTCACGTCCAGCGTGTGCTGCGTGTCGTGGTAGAGGGTGTCGCAGGCGTGGTAGCCGTGGTAGCGGCCCTCGAACAGGGCGGCGAAATCGCGGAAGGCCTTCTGCAACAGACCGATGTGGCTGGAACCGCCGTAGGTGTCCAGGTAGATGTCACACACGGCCCGGGCCACGGCCTCGGGGCGGGTCAGGTCCACGCGTTCGGTGACGTCCCGGCGGTTGCGATGGGGATCGGTCGCTGTCATTGGTTTTTGTCGTGGGCCGCCGGGCCGGTCGCCCGGGGGCGTTTGCGCGTGCGGTATGGACCAGGATCGGTGGCGCCACCCGACCGGTGGCGGGTGGCAATGGATCAACGGTACCCGTGTGTAATGGTCGGGAACAGGAAATGGTTCCCATTTTGCGGCCTGTCAAAACGGGAGGTGGGGGGCAGGGCGGGCAC
>JALVPS010000375.1 GCA_027031685.1 Gammaproteobacteria bacterium
GGCGGTCGGGGGCGTCGCGGGGGGCGAGCTGCAGGCGCAGGTGGCGCTCCTGCAGCACGCGCTGGTCGAGCAGGCGGAACCAGCCGTCGAACAGGGGCTCGGGGAAGCCCTGCCCCCAGGGGGCCAAGTCGCGCAGGGCACGGGCGGTGTCGAGCTGGAAGTCGTCCGGCCGCAACTCGCCGTCGGAGTAGAGCACGGGCTGCAGGGCCTCGGGGTCCAGCAGGGCGCGCACGGCGGCGTCGAAGGCCTGCTCGAAGTCGCCCAGGTGGTCGCCCGGCAGGCTGAGGCCGGCGGCCATGGCGTGGCCGCCGAAGCGCTCGATGAGACCGGGGTGGTGGCTGTCCACCCAGGCCAGGGCGTCGCGCAGGTGCAGGCCGGGGATGGAGCGGCCGGAGCCCTTGAGGGTCTTGTCGTCGGCCCGGGCGAAGGCCACCACCGGGCGGTGGGTGCGCTCGCGCAGGCGCGAGGCGACCAGGCCCACCACGCCCTGGTGCCAGTCGTCGCGGTACAGGGTGAGGCCCCAGCGCGGCTCGCCGTCCAGCTGCAGGCGCCGCACGGCGGCCTCGGCCTGGGCCTGCATGTCGCCCTCGATCTCGCGCCGCGCCTGGTTGAGGGCGTCCAGCTCGGCGGCCAGGCGCCGGGCTTGGCCGGGATCGTCGGTGAGCAGGCACTCGATGCCCAGGGACATGTCCTCCAGCCGGCCGGCGGCGTTGAGGCGCGGGCCGACGGCGAAACCCAGGTCGCTGGCCACGGCGCGGGCCGGCTCGCGGCGCGCCACCCGCAGCAGGGCCAGTATGCCGGGACAGGCGCGCCCGGCGCGGATGCGGCGCAGGCCCTGTTCCACCAGGATGCGGTTGCCGTGGTCCAGGGGCACCACGTCGGCCACCGTGCCCAGGGCCACCAGGTCCAGCCACTGGGCCAGGTTGGGCTCGCGGCGGGCCGCGCCCTCGAACCAGCCGTCCTCGCGCAGGCGCTGGCGCAGGGCGATGAGCACGTAGAACAGCACGCCCACGCCGGCCAGGGCCTTGCCGGGGAAGGGGTCGCCGGGGCAGTTGGGGTTGACGATGGCCACCGCCTCCGGCAGCGCCTCGCCAGGCAGGTGGTGGTCGGTGACGATGACGTCGATGCCCAGGGCGCGCGCCCGCGCCACGCCGGCCAGGCTGGCGATGCCGTTGTCCACGGTGACGATGAGGGCGGGCCGGCGCTGCGCCGCCACCTCGACGATCTCCGGCGTGAGGCCGTAGCCGAACTCGAAGCGGTTGGGTACCAGGTAGTCCACCCGCCGCGCCCCCAGGGCGCGCAGGCCGCGCAGGGCCAGGGCGGTGCTGGTGGCGCCGTCGGCGTCGAAGTCGCCCACCACCAGGATGGGCTCGTCACCGGTGACGGCCCGCGCCAGGCGGGCGCTGGCCACGTCGATGTCCAGCAGGGCGCGGAAGTCGGGCAGGCGCCGCAGGACGTGCTCCACCTCGCCCGGCTCGGCCACGCCGCGCGCCGCCAGCACCCGCGCCAGCAGCGCCGGCAGGCCGTCCAGGCGGGCCGGGCCAGCGGGCCGGCGCACCAGGCGCAGGGCCGGTCGGCTCACGCTACCTCCTCGGCCAAGCGGGCGAGCGGCAGGGGCCGCCGCCACCAGCGCCAGCGGGCCACCGGCCGCCAGCGCCAGGCGCGGCCGTCGCCGGCCAGCAGGCGCAGGCTGCGCAGTTCGCGGCCTACGGCGCGGCTGGCGGGCAGCAGCCAGTCGCGGCACAGGGCGTCCATGGCCTCACCCCAGGCGGGCATGTCGTCGGCCACGGCCGCGGCGCGCAGGCCGCCGTGCACGACGAGCAGGCGGCCCGCCGCCGGCAGGGGGGCGTCCGCCCAGCGCGCCGGCAGGGGCGTCACGGCTAGGCCAGCCGCCTCGCCCAGCCAGCGGGCCAGCGGGTCGTCGCTCCACAGCGCGTCCACGGCGGGCGGGCCGGGTGGCTGCCCCCCGGCGCCCCACAGCCACAGGGCATTGGCCGGCAGGGCGCCGCGCGCCTCGCGCGCGCGGTTGACCGGCGCCTCGTGCAGCACCATCTGCAGCTCGGTGAACAAACGGTTGGCGGCGGCCGCCACCGGGTCGCGCGACAGGTGGGCCAGCACGCCGCCGCCGGCCACGGCGTCCGGCGGCACGGTGCGCCAGCCGGTGGTGTCGAGACCGGCCAGGGCGCCGCGGCCGCCGCCCAGGTCGAGCCAGCGCAGGCCCTGCGGGGCGAGGTGGGCGTTCAGCTCGGCGGCCAGGGCGGCAATCTCCTCCCCGGCCAGGGCCAGCGCGTCGGTGGGCAGCAGGCGCAGGTCCAGGGCGTCGGCCTGCAGGTGCACCAGGTCGGCGCAGCAGGCCGCCTCCGGGTGCAGGCGGCGGGCGGCGGGCAGTTCGGCGTCGGGATCGAGGTCGGGGTCCAGGCACCACAGCAGGGTGGCCTCGCTACCCCGCACCGGCAGGCGCTCGGCGCGGGCGCGTCCCAGCAGGGCGGCCAACTCGGGCAGCTCGGGCAGGGACTCGAAGCCGGCCGCCCACTCGCCCAGGCGGCGAAAGGCCAGTGGCAGCAGCAGGTCGACCTGCAGGCCGCTCACGCACCGCCCTCCGCGCGGTGCGGCGCCGGCCGCAGGCGGGTGCGAATCACGCCGCCACGGCCAGAAAACGGCGCATTTTTTGTCCTTGTGTCAGGGAAACGTGATGAAGTTGGCATTTGGCTTGACAAACGGTCCCTTTCGCCAGACCGGGAACGCCGACAGTACAGGGGCTCAGGATTAAACTAACACCCGTACATTCATTGGATGTGACTCCTCCTGAGTTATTTTGCCGCTCTCCGAGAGCGGCTTTTTTTTGCCCGCGCCACGCTGCCTCACTGCAGACGGGCACGCAGGGCGTCGAAGCGCGCCGGCTGCACATAGTGCAGGATGTCGCGGCCCCCGGGATCGAGAACCATGGCCAGGGCACGGTCGGGATAGAGCCACAGTTCGCGCCCCTCCGCCAGGGGGCGCACCTCGGCCGGCGCGCCGAAGCGGCGCCGCACGATCTCCGGCGCGTAGTTCACCGTGGGCACGTAGGTCAACTCGATGACCGGCAGCGCCAGGGCCTGCGCGAAGTCCTTCTCGTTCAGCTCGTACTTGTAATCGCCGCTGGCCTGCGCCTTGCGACTCACCGCCCCGGCGCGCCAGCGCTCGAGCTGCGCCACGTCGGCCCCCAGACGCGCCACCACATAGGCATCGAACACCCCCAGGCGGCGCTTGCCGAAATAGGCCTCCAGGCGCAGCGTGTCCTCCGGGCCCTGGAACAGGCCCAGCTCGGGGTCGTGGTGCCAACGCTGCATCAGCTCGCGCAGTGTGGTGCGCCCCAGGGTGACGCCGAACACGGTGAGGCGCCCGTCGGCGTCCACCCGGGTCTGCCACGGCAGGTCCTGCACCTGCACCGGGCCACCACCGTGGCGGGGGGCGATGCCGAACCACCAGCCAAGTCCGGCCAATGCGAGCAGGAGCAGGACGAGGAACGACCGGCGGGACACGGGGCGGCGGGGAGCGCTTCAGCCGAAGCGGTAGAAGATGTTGAGCGCGGGGCGGTCGTCCACGGCCTTGCCGAGGCTGATCTCGCCCTCACCGGTGAGCGGCACTTCCTCA
>JALVPS010000376.1 GCA_027031685.1 Gammaproteobacteria bacterium
AGCACCAGCTTGCGGTGGTTGCGCAGGTTGGCGCGGTTCTGGAAGGGCAGCGCCCACACCGGGTTGAACCAGGCCACCCGCCCGCCACCGCGCTGCAGGGCGGCAAAGCGCCGCTGGCGGGTGGACAAGGCGCCGTAGCCATCCAGCAGCAGGCGCACGCGCAGGCCCTCGTGGGCGCGCTCGGCCAGCAGGGCCAGCACGGCCTCGCCCACCGCGTCCAGGGTGAACACGTACATGCTCACGTAGATGCTCTCGCGCGCCCCACGCAGCAGGCCCATCAGGCGCGCATAGTACTCCTCGCCGCTGGCGTGGAAGCGCAGCGTGTTGCCGAGCGTGGCGGGCGGCAGGGCGTAGCTGTCGAACAGGCGCTCCACGGCGTGGCGCCGGTCCAGGCGGGCGGCCGGATGCTGGTGCAGGGCCAGGCGCGGCTTGCGGCGCACCATGCGGTGGATCTTGCGGCCGCCCAGCAGCAGGTAGAGGGGCACGCCGACCCACGGGATGAGCACGATGGTGAGCAGCCAGGCAAGGGTGGAGATGGGCGAGGTGCGACGCCGCAGCAGATGGGCGATGAACACGGTGCCCAACACAAAGCCCAGCAAGCTGCCACCGCTGGACAACAACCAGGAATAGAGGGAGACCACCGTGCTTTCCATGACGCCATTGAAACGCGACCATCCCCGCTTGCAAAGCGCGGGCCCTTTTCCGCGCCAGGCAGGCGGCTGTTACCCTAGCGCCATGCTCACCCCCGTGATCAAGGCCCTGCTCATCGCCAACGGCGTCATTTTCCTCCTGGAGCTGCGCTTCACGGAGCCGCTGCTGGATCTGTTCGCGCTGTGGCCGCTGGCGCCGCAGGCGGTGGCCAGCGGGCAGGCCATGCCCTTCCACCCCTGGCAGCTGGTGAGCTATGCCTTCCTGCACGGCAGCCTGCTGCACCTGGGCTTCAACATGTACGCCCTGTGGCTGTTCGGCACGCGGCTGGAGCGGCTGTGGGGCTCGCGACGGTTTGCGCTGTACTACTTCGTGTGCGTGCTGGGGGCGGGGCTGGTGCAGCTGGTGGTGGCCAGCTGGAGCGCGCGCGGCGGGGCGGTATTTCCCACCATCGGCGCCTCGGGCGGGGTGTTCGGCATCCTGCTCGCCTTCGGGCTCACCTTCCCCAACGAGGTGCTCATGCTGCTGTTCCCACCGGTGACCATGAAGGCCAAATGGTTCGTCCTGCTGTACGGGGCCGTGGAGCTGTGGGCCGGGGTCACCGGCACACAAGCAGGCGTGGCCCACTTCGCCCACCTGGGCGGCATGCTGTTCGGCTACCTGCTGCTGATGTACTGGCGCGGCGGCACGCGCCGCCACTACTGAGGCGACTCAACCACGCAGACGCTCGAGCACGGTCGTGAGGGTGGCTTCCTCGGCCTTGAGATCGGCGCGCATCTCCGCCTTCTTCGTATCGGCGATCTCCATGCGCAGGTCCGACAGGTAGACCTCCAGGGCGTGTTGCAGCGCTTCTTTTTCCTCGTCGTTCAGTTCGATGCTGGCCATGGCTGTGCCCCTGTGAAGGGATGGAGTCATTGTAGCCGCGCCGGCGGCCGCTTTTATTGACGCAGGGCAAGGCACTCCCCGTTGAACGGCGCATGCTGGACACCCATCTTGGGAAGATCCCGTCCCGCAGAGGAGGCTCCGCCATGTCCGAGCTGCTCTCCCTGTCCCTGCTGGCGGCCGGTGCCGGCATCCTGTTCGCCCTGCTGCACATCCTGTGGGTGCTGCACCAGCCGGACGGCGGCGCGGCCCTCCCCGGCGCCCGCCTGATGAGCGGCAAGCGCTCCGTCGCCTATGCCCCGGTGGTGACCGGCGGCACCGTGCGCGCCTCCTTCACGAACACCGCCGGCCCGGCCATCAACCCCATGCGCAAGGTGCTCAGCCTGATGGCCGTGCTGCTCGTGCCCTTCCTGGTGTAGGCCCATGCGCTGGCGGGAACTGGACCGCGCCAACCGCGTCCGCCTGCTGCTGTGGGTGCTGTTCCTGGCGGGCGGCGCCGGGCTCGGCCTGTGGCTGGACTGGCGCCACTGGCGCGGCCTGCTGACCAGCCCGTGGTTCCACCTGGCCACCTTCCCCCTCGGCGCCCTGCTGCTGCGCTTGGTGTTCACGGCGGCCCGCACCACCGGCCGTCACCTGGCGCGCGAGGGGCGGGTGGGCCCGCTGCCGCGCCTGCAGACCAATCGCCTGGTCACCACCGGCCCCTACGCCTGCATGCGCCACCCCATGCACTTCGGCCTGCTGTTCTTCCCCCTGGCCGTGGCCCTGCTCATCGGCTCGCCCAGCTTCATCGGCCTGATCGCCCCGGCGGAGACGGTCCTCATGGTGGTGCTGGTCCTCACCCTGGAGGAGCGGGAGGCGGCGCGCAAATTCGGTGCCGACTACGCCCGCTACCGGCAACGCGTGCCGCCCTTCTCCTTGCGCCCGAGCTGCCTGCGCCGCCTGCTGGGGCGGGCGGGCTGAGCGCCTGTTAGTCGCGCTTCGGCGCCTCGACGCCGATCATCAGCCAGTCCCCCAGGCCGGGCACGAAACCGGGCTGGCGCAGGTCCATGCGCGACGGCTCGCCCGGCAGCACGTGGCCGGCGAAGTCGTAGCGCGAGCCACGGCACCGGTCGCGCAGGCCGCCGGGCCAGTCCGGCCGGTCGCCCTGCCCCGGCGGCACCACCTCCAGCGGACAGCCCACGTCCGGCGCGCGGTCCAGCACCACCAGCCACGGCCCGGCCGCCGCCCCCGCCAGGCGCCGCATGGCCGCGTCGCGGTGCAGGATCAGCACCTTCTGCCCGTGCCAGTCCACCACCTTCCACTGCCCCTCGGCCAGATCGCTCACATCCACCCGCTGCGCGGCCGGCCGATCGCGGTCCGACAGCGTGTACATGAGCAGCACGAAACCCAGCGCCAGCACCATGCCCAGCCCCATGAGGCGCAGCACCGCGCCCAGCGTCGAACGGATGTCCATCAGCGTATCCCGCCCCGTGTGTTGCCCAGGCGGGCATCAAGCCGCGTCGGGGGGTGGATGTCAAACGGGAAGGAAGGCCGGGTATTGGATTGGATTATCCGGGGACGAACAAGTAACACTTCATTTCTCCCCATGCTCCGCGATCCACTGCTTCAACGCCTCCGGCAAAGCGGACTCCTCGATGGGCTTGAACTCGGCAAGTTCCTCATCGCTATGCAGCGTGCCCTCGTCACGTGCCTGGCGGGTGATCTCCCGATCCTCTTCCTCGGTTGGCCAGATCGTGCCCGGTTTAAGTTGCGGCATAGCGTCTCCTCTCTCGTCGGTTGGCCTTGCGCAGGCTGATGACCCGAATGGCATCGCCAGGCAGGGTAAAAGTCATGTGATGGCGGCGCAGGCCGGGCGAATGCGCCCGGCCCGAACGCGCTTGCGACCACCAGACCACCATTCTATGTGATCCACAGCGCGTCAAATCGATACCGGGCGGAGTGGATTTTGGAAAAGTGAGGAAATTGGAAGCACGCGCCCGATCGGCGCAGGCGAGTCAGGAAAAAAGTGGTGGCCAGGGACAGAATCGAACTGCCGACACGGGGATTTTCAGTCCCCTGCTCTACCAACTGAGCTACCTGGCCGTCGGGGAGGGGTGCCGCTA
>JALVPS010000377.1 GCA_027031685.1 Gammaproteobacteria bacterium
GGGCGGCGCCACGGGGCGCGGCGCATCCCGCCCCGCCGGACGCCGGGCCGAAACGCAATGCCGCCGCGATCTCGCGGCGGCATTGTGACGGATGGCCCGTCGGTCGCAGCTTACGGCATGGGCGGGAAGGTTGCCGGGTCGGTGAACACCCAGTCACGCCCCTTGACCGGGGTATGGCAGGCGATACACACCTGCATGCCCTTCTGGAAGGGTTTCTGCTCCGTCCCCACCCAGCGCGCCCATCCCCAGCCATGACTGTCCTTGTAGCGCTGCGAGTCCTTGAACATGAACTCGGCATGGACGAACTTGCCCGGCGCGGTGGCGGCCGCCCAGTCCTTCAGCTGGGTGTCTTTCCAGACCACCTTGGCGAGGATGGCCCCGTCGGGCCAAGGATTGGTCTGGCCGCTGCGTGCCGCCCGCACGGCGGTCTCATTGCCCAGAATCACGCGCAGGGTGTGGTTGTCGGTGCGATGGGAGACGGCAATGGCGCTCCAGTTATGCCAGCCCGCGGGGTAGGCGATGCCGTGAGAAGGCCCGGGACCCTGTTCCGCGCCCTGGGCGGTCGCAGCTGCCAGCAGACACAGCGAAGCCATGAGTGAAATGGGTTTTTTCATGATCGTTTCTCCACAAGGATGATGGAGGGCAAGGCACGGTCCAACCAGGAATCGCGCCGTCTGCAGGGGCCTGCCCGCGACGGAAGGGGCGCGCCCCCCCCGCGCTGGGGCAATGTGCGAGGGAAGGGCCACTGATGGAATCGGGCACCGGGGAAACCTCCCTAGGCCAAGGTGGACGGCTGGAACGGCAGGACCGAGGTGTCCTGCGGGCGTGTAATTTTTTCCCACAAGACACGGGCAGAGGGTAGGTGGTAAAAATTCCCACGTCAAGTGCCCGAACGGGCGCGATGCGCCCGGGAACAGCCGCCCTGCGCCTGCCCAACCGCCGAACGGCGTGCGACCGGGGCCCGCCGACGCGGCACCGGGCAGTGGCTTGCTGGTAAGATGGCCGCCCGTTTCCGTCGCGAGGGTTCCCCAATGCTCAAGCTGCTCCGCTACGTCCCCCTGCTCGGCCTGCTGTGGCTGACCTACAACGCCTTTGTGCTGGCCGGGGAGTTTCCCGCCGGGTTGTCGCGCACGCTGTTGCAGGTCACTCTGCCATCGGGCGCAACGTGGACGGTCACGATGGGCGATGCCTTCGTGACAATGGCGGTGTGCATGTTGTACGTGGAGATCTTCAAGGCCACCCGCACCAGCGTCGGCTCGGTGATCGATCACGTGATGTCAATGGTGGCCTTCGTGGCCTTCCTGGTGCAGTTCCTCATTCACCCCTCGGGGGCGAACTCCACCTTCTTCGTGCTGATGCTGCTGTCGCTGGTGGACGTGGTGGCGGGCTTCACGGTGACCATCATCGCGGCCCGGCGCGACTTCGGGTTCGGCAATCCGGACGTGCACTGAGGGCGAGCTTGTGGCCCGCCGGCCGGTTCACGGCCTGGCGGGTTCATCGGCCGCAGGCGTCTCCTTCCCCTCTTCCAGTTTTTTGCGCAACTCCCGCACCGTCGCGGCCTTCTCCTCGCTGAGGCGGCTCTTGGCCTTGAGCTGCGCCTCCATTTCCTTCACACGGCGAGCCAGGGCCTCGTTTTCCTTCTTTTTCTGCGCCACGGCCTGGCGCAGCTTTTTCACTTCCTGCGGGTTGGTGGGCATGGTCTGTCCTCCCCAGACGGTCAGGCTGGTGATGGCGAGCGCGCCGAGCAGGGTGCGGCGCAGCAAAGTAATGCTAGAGTGCGTCATGGCATTCTCCTTTCGTGTTCCCTTTCGGCCGGCAGTCTAGCGACTTTCCGAGCCCGGCACAGGGATTGCGTCAAGCCCTGGCACGGGAATTCACAATGAGCCGTCGCCCTGGGCAGGAACCGGACACTCCGCGAGCGCCTCGGTGAGGAAGCGCACGAAGGAGCGCACCTTGGGCGACAGGTGGCGGGTGGCCGGGTAGAGCACGTGAATGTCCAGCGGCGGCGGCTCGAAGTCGGCCAGCAACAGCACCAGCTCGCCGCAGGCCAGCGCCTCGCCGCAGATGAAGGTGGGCAGGAAGGCGATGCCCAGCCCGTCCATGGCGGCCTGCAGCAGCACGTCGCCGTTGTTGGCGCGTAGCGGGCCACGCACGGCCACCTCGTGCGTGCCCTCGGCGTCCTGCCAGGGCCAGCGGTCGCCGTGCTCCTGATAGGCGTAGGTGAGGCAAGCGTGCCCGGCCAGCTCGCGCGGATGGGCCGGCCGACCATGCCGGGCCAGGTATTCCGGCGCGGCACAGTACACGCGCCGCGCCTCGCCCAGGTGACGGGCTACCAGGCTGGAGTCGAGCAGGCGGCCGATGCGGATGGCCAGGTCGAAGCCCTCGTCCACCACGTCCACGAAGCGGTCGGCCAGGGTGAGGTCCACCTGCACATCCAGGTAGCGCCGGCAGTAGGCGCTGATGACGCCCGCCAGGCGACGGTAGCCGAAGGACATGGGGGCGTTGATGCGCAGCGTGCCGCGCGGCGCCTCGATGAGCCCGGCAACGGCCTGCTCGGCGGCGGCCACGTCCTCCAGGATGCTCTGGCAGCGCTTGCAGTACAGGGCGCCCACCTCGGTGAGGCTGTTGCGGCGCGTGGTGCGGTTGAGCAGGCGGGCGCCCAGCTCGGCCTCCAGCTGGGCCACCATCTTGCTCACCGCCGCGCGCGACACGCCCAACCGCTCGGCGGCGGCCGTGAAGCTGCCCTCCTCCACCACGGCCACGAAGGCCGCCATGCGATCCAGCTTGTCCATGCCGCCGGTCTATTGATTATTTTTTGGAAACAGATCATAGCCGATGGCGGGCTTTATTTCCCGTTCCGGAAAAATACCATGGAAGCTGTCCGCCTCCAGCGCCACGGCCATGTCCCAGGTCCGTTCCGTCAGCCAGCGCATTCCCGCCCGCCGCCTGCGCGAGGGCGCGGGCTTCGTGGTGCACCGGCCACTGCCGGCGCCGGGCGGGCCGGCGCACGTGGACCCCTTTCTGCTCATCGACGAGATGGGGCCGGTGGAGTACGCGCCGGGCGAGGCCGTGGGCGCGCCGGACCACCCACACCGCGGCTTCGAGACCGTCACCTACCTGCTGGCGGGCGAGTTCGAGCACCGCGATTCGGCCGGCCACCGTGGCCACCTGCGGCCCGGGGACGTGCAGTGGATGACGGCCGGGCGGGGCGTGGTGCACGCGGAGCTGCCGTCCGCGGCGCTGCTGGCCAATGGCGGACGGGTGCACGGCTTTCAGATCTGGGTGAACCTGCCGGCCCGCCTCAAGATGACCGCGCCGCGCTATCAGGAGGTGCCGGGGGCCGACATCCCCCGCGCCCGCAGCGCCGACGGGCTGGCCACGGTGCGCGTCATCGCCGGCACGGCGCTGGGCGTGGCGGCGCGCATCGACACCCACACCCCCATCGTCTACCAGCACTGGACACTGCGCCCCGGCGCGACAGTCCGGCAACCGGTGCCGGCCGATCACAACGCCCTGGTGTATGTGTTCCGCGGCCAGGCGCGGGTGGGCGGCCAGCCGGTGGCGGCGCGCGAGATGGCCGTGCTCGGCCCCGGCGACGTGGTGACGCTGGCGGTGCCGCCCGGGGC
>JALVPS010000378.1 GCA_027031685.1 Gammaproteobacteria bacterium
GGGGCCGGCCGCGGGCGCGGCGGCGGGGCGCTGGCGCAGCCGGCCAGCAGCAGGGCGATGAGCAGCAGGGAAAGGGACAGTCGATGGGGCACGGCGCACCTAGTGGGCTGATTGGAAGAGGCGGCGCAGGCGCTGCAGCCCGTGCCGCAGGGCCCCGCCGCTGTCGGCCGCCGACGCGGCCCGGGCGGGCGGCGCGCCGGCGCCGTCGTCGCAGCCGACCAGCGGCGGGCGGGCGGCGCCCTGGCGGAAGGGCAGCCAGTCGCCACCGGGGCAGTCCTCGGCCAGCAGCACGCCCCGCTCGATGTCGGCGCGGGCCCATTCTATGTCATCGGGTTGCAGCGGTTGAAGCGGCCGCGTGGGCAGCGTGGCGAACAGGCGGGCCCACAGGCGCAGGGCGCCCGACGAACCGGTCAGGCCGGTGGGCTGGTTGTCGTCGCGCCCCACCCAGGCCACCGCCACGTGGCCGCCGCTGAAGCCGGCGAACCAGCTGTCGCGCAGGTCGTTGGTGGTGCCGGTCTTGCCGGCCACCTTCAGCTCGGGCGGCAGCAGGTATTGCAGGGCGCGCGCCGTACCGCGCACGGTCACCTGGTGCAGGGCGGTGGTGAGCAGGAAGGTGGCGTCGGCCGGCAGGGTCTGCTGCACCTCCAGGGGGTAGCGCTGCAGGGTCCGCCCCTGGGTGTCGATGACCGCCACGATGGCCCGCAGCGGGGCGCGGAAACCGCCGGCGGCCAGCGCCTGGTACATCTGCAGCACGTCCAGGGGCGACAGGTCGATGGCCCCCAGCAGCAGCGAGGGATAGGGCTTGAGCGGGCCGGGGATGCCCAGCCGCTGCAGGGTGTCGATGACCGCCGGCAGGCCCACGGCCAGCCCCAGGCGCACGGTGGCGATGTTGTAGGAGTGGGCCAGGGCCAGCAGCAGGGGCACGTCGCCGTGCTCCTGGCGGTCGTAGTTGTGCGGCCGCCACTCGCCGTCGCGCTGCTCCAGCACCAGCTCGCGGTCGTCGAGGGGGGTGAGCAGGTGGTAGTCCGGCCGCGCCAGGGCGGTGAGATAGACGGCCGGCTTGAGCAGCGAGCCCACCGGCCGGCGCATGGCCAGCACGTGGTTGAAGCCGGCGTAGCGGGGATCGCGCCCGCCCAGGGCCGCCAGTACCTCGCCCTGCTCCGGCGAGGCCACCAGCATGGCCACCTGCAGGCTGCCGGCGGCGAGGCGGCGCTCCTTCTCGATGCGCGCCAGCTCGCGGGTGGCGGCCCGCTCGGTGGCCAGCTGCACCAGCGGGTCCAGGGTGGTGAAGATGCGCAGCCCCTCGCTGCGCAGATCCTCCTCGCGGTAGTCGCGCAGCAGCTGCTGGCGCACCAGCTGCAGGAAGGCCGGGAAGGGGGTGACGCCCGAGGGCACCCGCCTGGTGACCCCCAGGGGGCGCTGCTTGAGGCGCGCCACGGTGGCGGCGTCCAGCACGCCCTCGCGGGCCAGGGCGTCCAGCACCACGTTACGCCGCCGCAGGGCGCGCTGCGGGTGGCGGCGCGGGTCGTACCAGGAGGCGCCCTTGGCCAGCCCCACCAGCAGGGCGATCTGCTCCGGGTCCAGGTCGGCCAGGTCGCGCTGGAAGTAGAAGCGCGCCGCCAGCCCGAAGCCGTGGATGGCGCGCGCGCCGTCCTGGCCCAGATAGATCTCGTTCAGGTAGGCCTGCAGGATCTCGTCCTTGTCGTAGTGCCACTCCAGCAGCAGGGCCATGATGGCCTCGTTGAGCTTGCGCGCCAGGCTGCGCTCGTTGGTGAGGAAGTAGTTCTTGACCAGCTGCTGGGTGAGCGTGCTGCCACCTTGCACGGTGTGGCCGGCGCGCAGGTTGGCGATGAGGGCGCGCAGGATGGCCTTGGGCTGCACGCCGTGGTGGCGGTAGAAGTCGCGGTCCTCCACCGTCAGCAGGGTGTCGATGAGCAGGTGCGGCACCTGGTCCAGCCGCACCAGCAGGCGGTCCTCGTTGTGGCGCGGGTAGATGTCGGCGATCTTGACCGGCTCCAGCCGGAACAGGCCCAGGGGGCGGTGCCCCTCGGGGTCGTCCACCACCGCCAGGCGGCCGTCGGCGAAGCGCAGCTCGAGGCGCTGGCTGGGCTGCGCCTCGTCCGGGAACTGGAACGGGCGGGTGATGAGGCGCACGCGCTGGCCGCGCACGCGGTACTGGCCGGGCAGGCGCGGCGGGCCGGCCACGCGCTGGTAGTGCAACAGGTCCAGTTCGCTGCGCAGCTGGCGCACAGTCAACTCGCGCCCGACGTACAGTTCCAGGGGGCGGGCGTAGACACGCGCCGGCAGCTCCCAGCGCCGGCCCTCGAACTGGGTGGTGACCTGCCGGTTGAGCTGCCACACGTGGGGGATGCCCAGGCCGACCAGCAGGGCCAGCGCGAACACCAGCCCGCGCCAGAACCCGCGGCGCAGGCGGCTCATGCGGTCCGCCCCGGCCAGGGCGGCGGCGCTGTCGGGGGAGGGGGGTGTGCTATATGATTACCCGCTGCAATCAAGGTATTGTTCGCCCAAAGACAAAAGGGAGACTCCATGTCACTCGAGGACCACCGGCGCCTGGTGGAGGCGCTCATCCGCACCCGCCCCTTTCCGCACCCGGTCGACCACATCCAGCTCGTCGAGACGCACATCTCCTCGGTACTGCTCACCGGGGAATATGCCTACAAGATCAAGAAGCCCGTAGATCTGGGATTTCTGGATTTTACCAGCCTGGCCGACCGCAAGCGGTACTGCGAGGAGGAACTGCGCCTCAACCGCCGGCTGGCCCCCCGGCTGTACCTGGCCGCGCTGCCCATTACCGGCAGCCTGGACGCGCCCCGCCTGGGCGGCGACGGCGAGGCCATCGACTACGCCATCCAGATGCGCCAGTTCGACCAGTCGCAGCTGCTCGACTCGCTGCTGGCGCGGGGCGAGCTGACCGCCCGCCACATCGACACCCTGGCCGATATCATCGCCGATTTCCACGGCCACATCACCGCGGCCCCGCCGGACAGCCCGTTCGGCGAGCCGGAACGGGTGTGCGGCCCCATGGCGCAGAACTTCGAGCAGATCCGCGCCCTGCTGCACGTGCCGGAGCGGCTCGACCAGCTGGACCGGCTGGAGGCCTGGACCGAGGGCCGGTACTACGCGCTGCGCGGGGTACTGACCGCACGCAAGGCCGGTGGTTTCATCCGCGAGTGCCACGGTGACATGCACCTGGGCAACATCACCCTGCTGGACGGCGAGATCACCATCTTCGACGGCATCGAGTTCAACGACGAGTTCCGCTGGATCGACGTCATGAGCGAAATGGCCTTCATCACCATGGACCTCGTCGACCGCGGCGCCACCGGCTTCGCCCGCCGCCTGCTCAACCGCTATCTGGAGCACACCGGCGACTACGGCGGCCTGCGCGTGCTGCCCTTCTACCAAGTGTACCGCGCCATGGTGCGCGCCAAGATCGCCGTCATCCGCCTGGGCCAGGGCGGCCTCGACGAGGACGAGCGGCGGCGCATCATGGTCCAGTACGAGGGCTACGCCGACCTGGCCGAGCGCTTCACCCGGCCCGGCCAGCCGCGCCTGCTGCTCATGCACGGGCTGTCCGGCAGCGGCAAGTCCTTCGTCAGCCAGCGCCTGCTGGAGATGCTGGACGCGGTGCGGGTGCGCTCCGACCGCGAGCGCAAGCGCCTGTTCGAGGACAGTGATCTGCCCGATGACGTGCTCAACGCCGGCCTGTACTCGCCCCAGGCCACGGCCGCCACCTACGAGCGCCTGCGCAAGCTGGCGCGCACCATCATCGAGTCCGGCTACACGGCCATCGTCGACGCCACCTTCCTGCATGCCGAACAGCGCACGCCCTTCGCCCGGCTGGCCGAGGAACTGGGCTGCCCGTATACCATCGTGCACACCCGGGCCGACGAGGCGGTGCTGCGCGAGCGCGTGAACGCGCGCGCCACGGAGGCGTCCAACATCTCGGATGCCACCGAGTCGGTGCTAGACTATCAGATGAAACACGTCGAAGAACCCACCGCTCGAGAGCCCACCATGGTGGTGGACACCGGTCGGCCCATCGACATCGAGGCGCTGAAACGGCAGATCCTCGCCTGAACCGGACCTGATGCACGATCCCATTCCAATTACATTCTGACAAGGAGAAGATGATCCATGCGTAAACTCGTCATTGCCGCCTCCGCCGGCCTCCTGGCGCTCGGCCTGGGCGGTGCCGCCTCCGCCGACACCGTGATCAAGTTCAGCGACAGCAAGTCACCCACGCCCAACGAGCTGGCCATCAAGAGTGGCAAGGTGCTGATCAAGCCGCCGAAGGGCGGCGGGCGCATCATCGTCGACACCGGCGCGGGCAAGATGGTCATGATCAACGACCAGCAGAAGCAGTACATGGAGATGACCGAGCAGACCATCGACCAGAGCACCCAGCTCATGAACCAGGTGCGCCAGCAGATGATGACTCAGCTCAAGAATCTGCCCCCCGAGCAGCGCAAGCTGATGGAACAGCGCATGGGCATCAACCAGCCGGCGCCCAAACTGCCCAAGGTGACCGTGCAGCCCACCGGCCAGAAGAAGAAGGTGAGCGGGGTGGAGTGCGAGGTGAACGTGATCACCACCGACGGGCAGAAGACTGCCGAGGTGTGCATCGCCTCCCCGAAGGCGGCCGGCATGGACAAGGCCGACTACGAGACGCTGCACCGCATGTTCGAGTTCTCGCGCAAGATGGCCGCCAAGTCGGCCCGCGCCATGGGCACAGCGGCCAGCCAGCTGCCCGCCTCACAGGCCATCCCCGACATCAATGGCCTGCCCATGGAGGTGCGTGACCTCAAGTCGGGCAACACGGTCACCATCACCGCCATCGAGAAGAAGCCGCTCAACGCCGCCGACTTCACGCCTGGCGCCGGCTACCGCAAGTTCGACATGATCGGCCAGATGCGCCAGCAGATGCAGCAGCTGCAACAGCAGCGCCAGCCGGCCCGCTGATCTCCCGTCCGGTGCCGGGCCATCCGGCCCGGCACCGCCCTGCCCTTCCCCTTGTCCGACGACTTCGTCCCCCACCCCGCCTTGGCCGCCCACCAGCGCGCCCTGCGCGCCTGCCGCCGCTGCCCCGACATGGCGGGGCCGCCGGTCACCGGGCTGCCGGTGCGCTCGCCGGTCATGCTCATCGGCCAGGCCCCGGGCCCGAAGGAAGTCGAACAGCACCGGCCCTTCGCCTGGACGGCAGGCAGGACCCTGTTCCGCTGGTTCGCCCGCATCGGCCTGGACGAGACGGCCTTCCGCCGGCGCGTGTACATGGCCGCCGTGTGCCGCTGCTTCCCGGGCAAGAAGCCGCGCGGCGGCGACCGCGTGCCCAGCCCCCAGGAGATCGCCAACTGCGCCCCCTGGCTGGAGGCGGAACTGCGCTTGCTGCACCCCCAACTGTTGTTGCCCGTAGGCCGTCTGGCCATCGGCCGCTTCCTGGCGCCCCGCCCGCTCAAGGATCTGGTCGGGCAGCGTTTCCGCGTCACCACGGCGGGCGGGGAATGTGACCTCATCCCCCTGCCCCACCCCTCCGGCGCCTCCACCTGGCACGTGACCGAGCCGGGCAAGTCCCTGCTGCGCGAGGCGCTGGCCCTGATCGCCGAGCATCCCGCCTGGCGGTCGCTGCTGGATTGAAAGGCAACGGAAAGGCCCCCGCATCCGCATTGGACGACGGGGGCCGTCGGATGAGACCGCCGGTGGTGTGGATCAGCCCTTCTGCAGGGACTGGAGCAGCTTGCGGGCCTCGTCCGCCTCGGGGAAGCGCTGGCCGCTGTCCACCACCTTCTTCAGCTCGGCGGCGGCCTGCTGCTTGTTGCCGGCGGCCAGGTAGGCCTTGGCCAGGTGGTAACGGATCACCGCCACTTTCGGCGCGCCGGCCACCGCCTTCTTCAGGTTCTCCACCGCCGCCTTGGCATCACCCAGCTTGAGCTGCACCCAACCCACGGTGTCCAGATAGGCCGGGTTCCCGCTCTTGTCCAGCTTGGCGATCAGCGCCTTGGCCCGCTGCAGGTCCCGCTGCTGCTTGGCCAGCAGCATGGCCAGGTTGTTGGCCGCCGGCAGGTTGTCCGGATGGGCCTTGAGGATGTCCTCATATACCTTCCTGGCCTGATCCAGCTTGCCCTGGCGCTCGTACAGCACGGCCAGGTCGATGGCCAGGGTCTGATTGGCGCGCGCCTTGGCCACGCCCTGCCGATAGGTGGCGATGGCGCCGTCCAGATCGTTCAGCTTGAGCAGGCTGATGGCCTTGTTGCGATAGGGCACCCACCAATCGGGCTTGGCGTGAATCGCCTTGTCGAACTCGATCACGGCCTGCCGGTAGGCCTTTTTGGCCATGAGCACCTCACCCAGCAGATTGCGGGCCACATAGTTGTCGGGCTCTGCCTTCACGGCCTCTCGCGCACGCTGCTCGGCCTCGTCCAGCTTGCCCTCGGTCAAGTAGTTGCGAATGATGAGGGTGAGCGGGCCCACCGCCGAGGGGACGCGCTGCAGGGCCTTCTCCAGCTCCGCGTTGCTGGCCTCCAGCTCCTTGCCCAGGGCGAAGGTGGCGCCAGCCATCATGTAGCCGGTGGCGGACTTGGGCTTGAGCCGTTTGACCCGCTCGGCGATCTTCTGCGCCTCTTCCCGCTTTCCCTGCGCCATGCGGAGCTGGAACAGGGTCTGCAAGACCTTCACGTCGTCCGGCGACTTCTCCAGGGCCGCTTCCAGCACCTTTTCCGCTCCTTCATAATCCTTGGCGGCCATCTCCAGACGCGCCAGTTCGATGCGGGCCTGAACATTCTTGGGATCGACCTCGATGGCCTTTTTCAGGTTTTGCAGCGCCAGCTCCCGCTCACCATTCAGCAGGTGGGCCTGGGCCAGCAGGCGACGCGCGTCAACGGAACGGGCATTGGCCTTGAGCGCGGCGCGAAAGTCGTTGATGGCCGCCTCGATGTCCCGTTCGGCCAGGTTGAGCCGGCCGCGCAGCATCAGCGCCGTCTCGTCACGCGGGTTGTCCTTGAGCACCTGATCCAGCAGCTGGCGCGCTTCCACCCGCTTGTCCTCCTGCAGCAGGAGGGCGGCAAGGGCATCCTTGGCCTTGACCACCGCCGGATCGTCGCTCACCGCATAACGGTCGTTCACGATGCCCTGCAGGATTTTCTTGGTGCGATCCACGTCACCTTTCTGCAGGTACAGGCCGGCCAGCCACAGCCGATACTTGGCGGCCTTCTTGCGCCCGGCCTGCTCGATGAAGTCCTGGATCTGCCGCTCGGCGGCGGGCAGCCCGCGCTCACGCGCCAGAAAGGCCACCAGTTGCTGCCGGGCGCTGTCGGCATTGTCGTCGTCGGCCAGATCGGTCACCGCCTGGCGCAGCACCTGCTCCGCCTTGTCCTTCTGGCCCATTTTCAGATAGACGCCTGCCAGCAGGCTGCGCCAGGTCAGCTTGTCCGGCTCGGCGGCGATCACCTTTTCGATATGGGGAATGGCCTCGGCGTATTTCTGCTCCCCCAGCAACACGCGGGCCATCTGCAGCTGCAGGCGCGGCTCGTCCGGGTGAGCGGCCAAGGCCTTTTGCAGCACCGCCAGGGCCTTGTCGTTCTGCTGGCGATAGGCATACAGGGAGGACAGCAGCAGGTTGGCCTCCAGGTGATCGGGCTGCTTTTCCAGGGCGGCCTGCACGTCGGCCAGCGCCTCGTCCACATTGCCGTCGCGGGCGGCCACCATGGCCCGAATGGTGAGCGCATCCGGGTTGCCCGGCTGGCGCTTGAGCATCTCCTCGACCTGCTCCAGGGCCTGCTTGCGTGCCCCCACAGCCGCGAAGAGATAGCCGAGGCGCGCCCGTGCGGCCATGTTGTCCGGATCCAGCTTGAGGACGTTGAGGTATTCCCCCACCGCCGAGCGGATGTTGCCCAGTTTTTCGTGGGTCTCGGCCAGGCCAAAGTGGGCCCCGGCATCCTTGGGATCGATATAGATGGCGTTCTTGTACTCGACGCGGGCCTTTTCGAACCGGCCCTGATCGAAGAACGCACGGGCCTTTTCCAAGTGTTCCGCCTTACGCTCGTGAGCGCCTCCACAGGCGGTCACGGCAACGATCACGAAGAACGACAGCAGGAGACGAGTAGCGATACGAAGGGTATTCATGTGCAGACCAACGGTTGATGACGACGTGTTATTTTTGACGGGGCGCATGGTAACGCAGTCGCCCGACGGCCTGCCGGATGCAGTTCTCAGATTGGCCCTTGGGGAGGCGCCAGGGAGTGGGAAAAGGTCAGGCCGACAGGGGGGAGGAGTTGCCGGTGCGCCGGTTCTGCCGGCGGGCCACGGCCAGCACGCCCTGGTTCTCCATCAGATCGCCCAGGGTGATGCCGCCCAGGAAGTCCTGGATCTGCCGGCTGAGGTTCATCCATAGCTCGTGGGTGAGGCATTGCTTGTCGTCCTGGCAGTTACCGGCCCCCCCGCAGCGGGTGGCATCCACCGACTCGTCCACGGCGCGGATGACGTCCACCACGGCGATCTCCCCCGCGCTGCGGCTCAGGGAATAGCCCCCGCCGGGGCCGCGGGTGCTCTTGACCAGCCCGTTGCGCCGCAGGCGAGCGAACAGCTGCTCCAGGTAGGACAGGGAAATCTGCTGGCGGCTGGCGATGGCGCTCAGGGAGACGGGACCCTCGTCGCCATGCAGGGCCAGATCCAGCATGGCGGTGACGGCATAGCGGCCCTTGGTGGTCAGACGCATGGTTTTCACTTCCCGATGATGGTGTGCCAGCTTATCAATAACCGAGTGATTCTATCAACTTAACGCTTCCGCTGGGATGCCCTGTCGGCACCCGACTCGAGCGGCTCGATGTCCTCCTCGGGGATCTTGGGCAGTTCTTCCGCCGGCACTGGGCCGCCCATTTCGTGCACCGCGGCGGACAGCTTCTCCAGCCGCTCGTCCATGAAGCGGATGTGCTCGAGCAGGCTGTGAAAGGCCTGCGCCACCGGGTCGGGCATGTCGCGCCGGGTGCCGTAGGCGTCGAAGCCGAGCTTCTCGGCGAACTCCTTCTGCTTGTCGCTCACCGCCGGCTTGCGCTTGACCACCACGTGGCCGGGGATGCCCACCACCGTGGCACCGGGCGGCACCGGCTTGAGCACCACGGCGTTGCTGCCGATGCGCGCCCCCTCCCCCACCTCGATGGGGCCGAGGATCTTGGCGCCGGCCCCCACCACCACGTTGTTGCGCAGGGTGGGATGGCGCTTGCCCTTCTCCCAGCTGGTGCCGCCCAGGGTTACCCCGTGGTACAGGGTGCAGTCGTCGCCCACCTCGGCCGTCTCGCCGATGACCACCCCCATGCCGTGGTCGATGAAGAAGCGCCGGCCGATGCGCGCCCCCGGGTGGATCTCGATGCCGGTAAACCAGCGCGCGACGTTGGACAGCAGCCGCGCCAGCCACTTGAAGCCGGCCTGCCACAGGGCGTGCGCCACGCGGTGCGTGAACACCGCCCACACCCCGGGATAGGTGGTGATCACCTCGAAGGTATTGCGTGCCGCCGGGTCGCGGGCGAACACGCACTGCACGTCTTCTTTGATGTGACTCCACATGTTCGGGGTTCCTGTTGTCGGTGTGATGGATCAGGCCGCGCCCGCCAGGCGCTTGCCGATGCGGGTGAGAATGCCGCGCAGCATCTGCACCTCGTTGCGGCGCGGCGCGGCACGCATGAACAGGCGGCGCAGGCGGGCCATGGACTGGCGCGGATTGGCGGGGTCGATGTAGCCAAGGTCCACCAGGGTGGCCTCCAGGTGGGCGAAGAAATGGGCCATCTCCTCCGCCGTGGCCGGCGCCTCGCCCGGACGCTGCCCGGCCGCCGCCGGGGGCGCCGCGCCCCCCGCCGCCACGCGCAGCTCGTAGGCCAGGATCTGCACCGCCGCCGCCAGATTGAGCGAGCTGTAGTCGGGATTGGCCTGGATGTGGACGAGCCGGTGGCAGAGGGCCATCTCGTCATTGCTGAGCCCGCTCTGCTCGCGGCCGAACACCAGCGCCACCTCGCCCGCGGCACCGGCCGCCACCGCCCGGGCCGCCGCTTCGCGCGGCGTGTCCACCGGCCAGCGACCCGAGCGCAGCCGCGCGCTGGTGCCCAGCACCAGGCCGGCGCCGGCCAGGCCTTCGGCCAGGCTGTCCACCACCTCGGCCCGCGCCAGCAGATCGTCGGCGCCGGCCGCGCGCGCCGTGGCCTCCACGCAGGGGAAGCGCCCGGGCCGCACCAGCACCAGCCGCGTCAGGCCCATGGTCTTCATGGCCCGCGCCGCGGCGCCGATATTGCCGGGGTGCGAGGTCTCCACCAGCACCACGCGTACCGCCGCCAGGTCCACCTCAGAAATGCCTCACTTCTGCGCACATGTCTGCTATTCTACCGCGCACGTCCCGACGCTTCGGAAAACAACCGGCCCTCCCGTGGCTTCCGCCCCCGGCCGGTGCCCATCCCGCCACCCGATCACAAACAGCCATGCACCCGTTACTGAACACCGCCGTGCGCGCGGCGCGCGAGGCCGGCCGGATCATCGTCCAGCACGCCCACCGCATCGACAGCCTGCACATCCAGACCAAGGCCCGCAACGACTTCGTCAGCGAGGTCGATCGCATGGCGGAGGCCGCCATCGTGCGCCAGCTGCACCGCGCCTACCCCGACCACGCCATCCTGGCCGAGGAAGGCGGCCGCCAGTTCGGCGACCGGCGCGCCGAGTACGAATGGGTCATCGACCCCCTCGATGGC
>JALVPS010000379.1 GCA_027031685.1 Gammaproteobacteria bacterium
GGGCGACCCCAGCCTCATCGCCGAGCGCACCGGCCTGCCCGTGGTGGCCGACTGGCGCCGGCGCGACCTGGCCACCGGTGGCCAGGGGGCGCCGCTGGCGCCCGCCTTCCACGCCGCTACCCTGCGCCAGCCGGGTGTGGACTGCGCGGTGCTCAACCTGGGCGGCATCGCCAACCTCACCCTGTTGCCAGCTGACCCGGCCCAGCCCGTGACCGGTTTCGACACCGGCCCGGCCAACACACTGCTGGACGCCTGGTCACGGACCGTGCGCGGCACGGCGCCGGACGTGGACGGCGCCTGGGCGGCCAGCGGCACGTCCCAGCCGGCCTTGCTGGCCGCCTTGCTGGCCGATCCCTACTTCCACCGCCCGCCGCCCAAGAGCACCGGCCGCGAGTATTTCCATCTCGGTTGGCTGCGGGGCCGTCTGGCCACCCTGCCGCGTGCGCCGGCCCCGGCCGACGTGCAAGCCACCCTGGTGGAACTCACCGTGCACAGCGTGCTGGACGCCTTGTGTACCGCCCTGCCCGGTTGTCGATACCTCTACGTGTGCGGCGGCGGGGTGCACAACCGCCACCTGATGGACCGCCTGCGCACCGCGGCCGCGCCCATCGAGGTGACCAGCACCGCGGCGCGGGGCATCGACCCGGATCATCTGGAGGCCATGGCCTTCGCCTGGCTGGCCTGGCGCACCCTACGCAGCGAGCCCGGCAACCTGCCCGAGGTCACCGGCGCCGGCGGGGCACGCGTGCTGGGTGCGGTCTATCCAGGCCGCCACGGCTTCCCGTCGCCCGCCTGACCAACCGTGGGACCGGCAGGCGGGCGCGTGCCCCGGGGCAACATCTGTGATGAATCTTCCGCCCACCCCCGCATCGTGCCGGTGAGCCGCCTCACGCGCCCACCGAGCGGATCATTCCGGGTGGGGCGATGACGCCGCAGGCGGGGCACCTGGGCCGGCCACCGGCTCCACCCCGTGCGCCGTGAGGCGCATGCGCCGCAATCCCTTGGGCAGCTCGAACAGCACGCTGTCCACCGTCTGCCGCTTGACGTCCACCAGCTGGCGCACCTTGCCGCTGTCGTCCCACTCGCGCAGGGGGAACCCCACCGCCAGGTGGCGCGCCGGGGCGTAGATGACGTTGGCCAGCATGCAGGTGGTGCGCTCCTCGGGCGGGGTATGGTCCAGCGTCAGCACCTGCTGGTCGGCCAGCACCGTCAGATACTCGCGCATGGCCGCCACCCACTCCGGATACACGCCCGGCACGGCCACCACCTGCCGGCAGGTGGCGCCTCCGGCCAGGTAGCGCATGTACACCGGCCGCCGCCCCTGAAAGGACGGCATGTCCGAGCTGTCCTCGCGCGCCTCCCCCAGCGTCGGGCGGCCCGCCGGGTCGGGCGTCTGCGGCGCGGGATGCAGGGTGAGCACCGTGCGGTCCTCGCGGTTGACCGTGCTGATGCGGCGCGCGCCCCGCTCGAACAGCAGGAAGTCCCCGCCGTCCACCCCGTCGTCGATGCGCAGAAAGTCGCGCGTGACGATCATGCGCACCGGGTAGGGATCGATGCCCGCCTCCTGCTCCACGAAATGGAACACCGTGGCCGGCACGTTCTGGGCCAGCGCCGGCCCGACGCCCGCCAGCCACAGCAGCCCGATCGACAGCCATTTCCAGCTCATGACGACAGCGCCTCCAGTTCATCCAGTTCCTCGGGGGTGAAGCCGGCCGCAAGGCGCGCCGGCCGGTCGAAGGGACCGCGCACCCGCCCCGGCAGATACTCGGCCAGCAGGGCCCGGAAGGTGGGGCCGGGCGCCACCCCGGCCCGCTCGCAGGCCCAGCGGAACCAGCGGTTGCCGATGGCCACGTGGCCGATCTCGTCGCGGTGGATGCGCCGCAGGATGGCCACCGCGGCCTCGTCGCCCACCTGCCGCAGGCGCTCGATCATGCCCGGCGTCACGTCCAGCCCGCGCGCCTCGAACACGCGCGGCACCAGGGCCATGCGCTTGAGCAGGTCGTCGTCCGTGCGGCAGGCCATCTCCCACAGCCCGTTGTGGGCCGGGAAGTCGCCGTAGGCATGGCCCAGCGTGGCCAGATGCCCGGCCAGCAGCTCGAAGTGCAGCGCCTCCTCCGCCGCCACCTGCAGCCAGTCGTCGTAGAAGGCGCGCGGCAGCTCGCGGAAGCGGTACAGCGCGTCCAGCGCCAGGTTGATGGCGTTGAACTCGATGTGCGCCAGGGTGTGGAGGAAGGCCGCCCGCCCCTCGGGGTTGGTCAGCTTGCGGCGCGGCAGCTCGCGCGGCGCCACCAGGCGGGGGCGCGGCGGCCGGCCCGGCACAGGCACCGGCCGGGGCGGCGGGGCCGCGGCCAGTGACAGGCGGCCGGCGCGCCAGTCGGCGGCCAGCGTGGCCACGGCCGCGCACTTGGCGGCCGGCTCCGGGCACAGCAGGGCCGCCCGGGCGGCCTCGAAAAGTGATTGATCCATGCCCGCATTATCCCCGATTATCGCCCCCATGAGCGAACCCATCGAACGCCTGCGGCAGGTCATGGCCGCCCTGCGCGACCCGACCGGCGGCTGCCCGTGGGACCTGGCGCAGGACCACCACAGCCTCATCCCCTACCTGGTGGAGGAGACCTACGAGGTCATCGACGCCATCGAGCGCGGCGAGCCGGCCGCCCTGCGCGAGGAGCTGGGCGACCTGCTGTTCCAGATCGTCTTCCACGCCCGGCTGGGCGAGGAGCGCGGCGAGTTCGACCTGGACCAGGTGGCGGCGGCCATCGCCGACAAGCTGGTCTCCCGCCACCCGCACGTGTTCGCCGACCGCAAGTTCGCCAGCGACGCCGAGCGCGACGCCGCCTGGGAGGCGGCCAAGCAGGCCGAGCGGGCCCGCAAGGGCGAGCGGCCGGCTGGCTTCTTCGACGGCGTGCACCGCGCCCAGCCGGCACTCATGCGCGCTCAGGCCCTGCAGCGGCGCGCCGCGCGGGTGGGCTTCGACTGGCCCGACGCGCGGGCCGTGCTGGCCAAGGTGCGCGAGGAGAGCGACGAGCTGGAGGCCGCCCTGGCCGCCGGCGAGGCGCCGGAACGGCTGGCCGAGGAGGTGGGCGACCTGCTGTTCGCCGTGGTCAACCTGAGCCGCCACCTGGGCATCGACGCCGAGGAGGCCCTGCGCCGCGGCAACGAGAAATTCGTGCGCCGCTTCGAGGCCATGCGCGAGCGCCTGGGCGAGGCCGGCCAGACCCTGGAGGGGGCCGATAGCGACACCCTGGAGGCCGCCTGGCAGGCGGCCAAGGCCGCCGAGGGGGACTGACCGCTCAGGGCGCGCGCCAGCCCAGGGCCAGATCCATCACATTGGTCCCCGTGGGCCCGGTGGCGATGAGGTCACCGCTGGCGGCCAGGAAGCTGCCGGCGTCGTTGGCGGCGATGTCGCGGGCCAGGTGACGCCCGGCCCGGGCGCCGCGCCGGCAGGTGCCACCGTCCACCAGCGCGCCGGCATCCGCGGTGGGCCCGTCGCTGCCGTCGGTGCCGGCCGCCAGCAGCCAGCGGTCATCGCTGCCGCACAGGGCCTGCGCCGCGCACAGGGCCAGCTGCTGATTGCGCCCGCCCCGCCCGGGCCGGTCCACCAGGTGCACTACCGTCTCC
>JALVPS010000380.1 GCA_027031685.1 Gammaproteobacteria bacterium
TGCAGCCGCCGCCCGACCCAGTGCCGCCCAATGTCCTGTTCATCCTCGACGAGTCCGGCTCCATGTCCTCGCACGACGGCTCCCGCACCAGCCGCATGGACGACCTCAAGTCCGCCATGCGCACCCTACTCAACGACAGCGGGCTGGACAATGTGAATGTAGGCATCCTGGGTTACACCACCCGCTCCGGCAACAACAGCCAGCTCCGCATCCGCGTGGTAAACAACTTCCAGCGCACCCGCGACGCGCGCAGCCAGATGCTGAGCGCCGTCAACAGCCTGCGTCCGCGTAATTACACGCCCTCGGTAAAGGCCCTGGAATTCGCCGCCGACTGGTTTGCGGACGGCTTCAACCTGGGCCAGCACCCCGTGGGCTATGCGCACAACGACGACGACGGGGACGGCAATCACAGCAGCAGCGACCTGCACCACTATGCATCGCCCGTGCGTTTGTGGTGCCAACCCAACCACATGGTGCTGCTCACCGACGGCCAGCCCAACTCCAACGACCCCAACCGCGGTGAGCGATATGGCCTGACCCGCTACCGCCCCGCCGACCCCGACGGCAGCACCAGCTGCGTCTCCAACAGCACCACGCGCTGGCAGAACGGACGCTGCGCCGCCGAGATCGCCTACTGGGGCTACCACACCGACCTGCGCAGCGGCGATGCCTGGCCGGAGCAGCAGCGCATCATCACCCACACCATCGGCTTCCACACCAATACCGCAGCCCGCAACTACCTGGTCAACATCGCCCGGAATGGTGGCGGCAACTACTACTCCGCCAGCAATGCCTCCGACCTGGTGAGTGCCTTCGCGGAAATCCTGCAGACCGCCATCGCCTCGGTGCCCTATACCTACACGGCGCCCAGCATCCCCTTCAATCCCGACCAGGCGGCCGTGAGCGGCGACTGGATCTACGTGCCGCTGTTCGAGCCCGCCAACCACCGCTTCTGGCGCGGCAACCTCAAGAAGTACCGCATCAAGTACGAGCCGGTGGACCCCGCCGACCCCGGTGGCCGGCATCACCTGGTGCTGCTGGACCGCAACGGCCAGCCGGTGCTGAACGCCGCCCTACAGTTCCAGAACCGGCAGGACTTCTGGGGCAGTGCGCCGGACGGCGGCCAGCCGCTGGCCGGCGGCGCGGCCAGCCACCAGCGCGGCACGCGCCACCTGTACACCTGGCTGGGCGGCAGCCGCGATCTGACCGCGGCCGAGAACCGCATCCGCGCGGGCAACGCGGCCATCACCCGCGCCCTGCTGGGCGTGCGCACCAATCAACAGCGGCGCGACCTGCTGCGCTGGATCACCTGGGACAACGGCGCACCCGAACACCGCGGCGTCATGGGCGCACCCCTGCACAGCCATCCGCTGGCGGTGCGCTACCCCAACGCCCCGGACCTGGTGCTGCTGACCACCACCGAGGGCATCCTGCACGCCCTGGACGCCGACAGCGGCCAGGAGGTATGGGCCTTCATGCCGCGCGAGCTGCTCGGCACCCTGCGCCTCGTTCGTGAAGATGCCGGCAGCACCCTCCCCCTGTATGGCCTGGACGGCCCCATGACCTACTACGAGAGCGGTGGCCACAAGTACGTGGTGTTCGGCATGCGCCGCGGCGGGCGCAACTACTACGCCCTGGACATCACCGAGCGCAGCCGGCCGCGCTTCGCCTGGCGCATCCTGGGCGGCCGGGGCGACTTCGCCCGGCTCGGCCAGACCTGGTCGCGGCCGGTGTTCACCCGGCTGGAGATCGAGGGCGACCCGGCCCGCGAGGTACTCATCTTCGGCGGCGGCTACGACCCCGACCAGGACCACCTGACGACGCGCCGGAACGACGACCTGGGCAACGTCATCTACCTCGTCGATCCCGCCACCGGGGCGCGCATCAAGGCCATCTCCGCCGACCCCGGCGCCGACCTGACCGTGGCGCACATGGACAACGCCATCGCCAGCGACGTGCTGCCGGTGGACATCAACGCCAACGGCATCACCGACCGGCTGTACGCCTCCGACGTGGGCGGGCGCATCATCCGCATCGACATCCCGGATCAGGCCCTGGCGACCGCCACCGGCCAGAGCGCCATGAGCGGCGGGGTCATCGCCGATGTCAACGCCGGCGACGGCCCGGCCGACTTCCAGCGCTTTTTCAACACCCCGGAGGTCGCCTACTACTCGCGTGGCGGCGTCACTTTCCTGGCCCTGCTCATCGCCTCCGGCAACGTGCCACACCCGCTGGACGACAGCGTTCAGGACCGCTTCTTCATGATCAAGGACGAGAACGTATGGCACGCGCCGCCGCGCGGCATTCCGGACGAGTTCGGCAACACGCCGCCCATCGAGTACCCGCAGGTGACGGAGGCCGACCTGTACGACGCCACCGCCAACCTGATCCAGGACGGCACGGCCGACCAGAAGAAGGCCGCCCGGCGCGCCCTGCAACGCGCCAAGGGCTGGTACATCGATCTGGACCGGGGCGAGAAGGGCTATTCGGCGGCCAAGGTGTTCGACTACGCGGTCATGTTCACCACCTACAAGGGCGAGCGCAGCGCCAGCAGCGACCCCTGCACCGCCTCGGCCACGGTGGGCGAGGCGCGCTTCTATGCCCTCAACATGATGAACGGCGCGGCCATCTTCGACATGGTGGACGATGGCCGGAAGGAACGCCGCGACCGGCGCCGCCGACTGCGCATTCCCGGCCTGCCACCGGCCCCCACCCTGGTGTTCCCCGGCAACGGCGACGGGCACCTGAGCGGCATGGTCATCGCCTTGGCCGGGCTGGAGGAGGCTGCCCGCTGGACCGACCGCTTCCACCCCATCTCCTGGGAGGAGGTGCTCGACGAGTAACCGCCCCCACCGCGCGCCAGGGAGGGCGCGCCCCCCCGGCCATCGGCCGGCCCCTGCCGGAGAGCGGAACGGACCCCGCCCCCGGCACTCGACGCGACGACAACAACAAGAACGAGGTCCGACGACGATGCAACGCAACCCCCGACGCCAGCGCGGCTTCACCCTCATCGAACTGATGGTGGTGGTGGCCATCGCCGCCATCATCACCGCCATCGCCACCCCCAACTACCTCAAGTCGGTACGCAAGTCGCGCCGCGCCGAGGCCAAGGCCGCCCTGCAGGAGCTGGCCCGCCAGGAGGAGGCCTACTACGCGCGCAACGGCCGCTATACCTCCGACATGCGCAAGCTCGGCTACGACCAAAAGACCTGGAACGCCGTGCCCCGCAACGCGCCGACCGGCGAGCGCCACTACCAGGTGCGCGTGGCACCACCCAACCAGTTCTGTCCCCTGGAGAGCTGCTACCGCCTGCAGGCCACCCCGCGCCGCAACGACGCCCAGGCCGACGACGCGGTGAAGGTGTACGAGCTGCGCTCCAATGGCCTGAAGTACGAAAAGGTGGGCACACACTGGAAGCGGGGCTGGTCGCACTGACCGGCGGCGCGGGCCGGCTTGAAAGGCGGCCCGCGTACCCCCATGCAGGGGCCATGCAGACCCGAAGCGAAGCGACCACCACCGGGGCCCGCCCCCACTGGCGCAACCCCGACACCTGGCGCCGGCTGGCCTTCATGGCCGGCTTCGTGTTCGCCTACGGGGTCGCCCAGAGCGTACTGGCGGCGGTCATCGTCGGCCAGGGCCTGTTCCTGCTGCTGGGCGGCGCCCCCAACGAGCGCCTGCGCGCGCTGGGCGGCGCGCTGGCACGCTATCTGTACCAGATCCTGCTCTATCTGAGCTTCAACAGCGAGCAGCGCCCCTTCCCCTTTGTCCCCTGGCCGACGCAGACACCCCCCTTCGCCCACGACTGACCGCCCCCTCTGGCGGCGCATTCCCGTTCGTGCCGGGCCCGGCGTGCCACCGGGCCCGCTGGCCTCATTCGCCCTGCGGCGCCGGTTGCGGCGTCTTGAGCCGCACGATGTGCAGATGTCCCTCGCCGCAGCGGATCTCGAAGGCATGCACGCCGTTCTCGTCCTCGGTGACCTCGAAATCGACCGGCTTGCGGATCATGTGCTGAAGCTCGCCATTGTTGATGTCCACCACCACTACATCGTCCTTGGGGTCGTAGCTGATGCCGCTCATGGTCACCCACTCGGCCTCGATCTGGTCGCCCAGGTCCAGACCGGCGACTTCGATCTCCGCCTGCTCATCGGGCATGATCGAGCTGAAGTGGTCCAGGTAGTCCTTGAGGTGGGATTTTTCTATCTTGCGGGTTGCCATCGGTGTTTTCTCCTTGTGCTGATGAGTAACAGGGACCAATTGCTGGCGGATTCGGCCAACTTCAAGGGGCGCGTGATGACCCAGGTCAAGGGAAAGGGGGGTCGGATCCCTCCGTCAGACTGCGCCGCGCAGGGCGGCGCGCAGGCGGCGGTGCTGTTCCGGCGGCAGGGCGTCGCGGCACAGCAGCACGTGGCGGCGGGGGCCGGCTTCCAGACGCAGCTCGAGCAGCACCAGGGCGGGCCAGACGTGGTGGCGGACGAGGCGCGCCGGCTGGCGCCGGCCGGCCTCCAGCAGCTGCCAGCGACCGTCCGCGCCGGGCAGGAGCACGGGCGGGCGGCGCAGGGCCCGCCCGTGGCGCGCCAGGCTCAGGGCCACCGCGCCCCACAGGACGGCGCGCGGCGCCCCCGGCAGGGCGGCCAGCCCCACCGCCAGCGCGGCCAGGGCATGCACGGCGGTCACGGCCAGCGCCAGGCAGCGCGAGGGGCGCGGCTCAAGCCGGGCGGGCAGCACGGCGGATGGCGGCCACCAGCGGCGCCAGGGCCGGGTCGGGGGGCGGGCGCTGGCCGAGCAGGATCGCCAGCAGGGTCTGGTCGGGCAGGTCCAGCAGGGCGGCGAAGCGGGCGCGCTGGGCCGCGTCCAGGGCGGCCAGGTGGCGCTCGGCGTAGCCGCGCAGCAGGCAGTCCAGCTCCAGCATGCCGCGCCGGCAGCGCCACAGGAGGCGGTTGTGGCCAGGGTCGGTGTTCACAGGGCGCGGCGCAGCATGGCCTTGCGCAGGGCGCCGATGGCCCGTGTGGGGTTGAGCCCCTTGGGGCAGACCTGCACGCAGTTCATGATACTGTGGCAGCGGAACAGGCGGTAGGCGTCGTCCAGCTCGTCCAGGCGGCGGGCCGTGTCCTGGTCGCGCGAGTCGGCCACGAAGCGGGCCGCCTGCAGCAGGGCGGCCGGCCCCAGGAAGCGCTCCGGGTTCCACCAGTAGGAGGGGCAGGCGGCCGAGCAGCAGCCGCACAGGATGCACTCGTACAGGCCGTCCAGGCGCGCCCGCTCGGCCGGACTCTGGCGGCGCTCCACCTCCGGCTCCGGGTCGTGGTTGACGAGCCACGGGCGGGTGCGGCGGTACTGGCGGTAGAAGTTCTCCATGTCCACGATCAGGTCGCGGATGACGGGCATGCCGGGCAGCGGGCGCAGGGTGACCGGCTCGGCCAGGCCGGCCAGGGGGGTGATGCAGGCCAGGCCGTTGCGGCCGTTGATGTTCATGGCGTCCGAGCCGCACACGCCCTCGCGGCAGGAGCGGCGGAAGGACAGGCTGGGGTCCTGCTCCTTGAGGCGCAGCAGGGCGCCCAGCAGCATCATGCCCGGCTCGATATCCGCGTCGGGCAGGGTGTAGTCCTGCATGCGCGGTCTGGCGTCGCGGTCCGGGTCGTAGCGGTAGATGGAGAAGCGCATCAGTACACCCTCGGCTTGGGCGGGATGGTGGGCACGGTGAGCGGCCGGGTGCGCACCGGCTTGTACTCCACGCGGTCCTCGGCCAGGTGGTAGAGGCTGTGGCGCAGCCAGTGCTCGTCGTCGCGCTCCGGGAAGTCCAGGCGCGAGTGGGCGCCGCGGCTCTCCTCGCGCTGCAGGGCGCAGGTGACCGTGGCCAGGGCACAGTGGATGAGGTTCTCGGTCTCCAGGGCCTCCACGCGGGCGGTGTTGAACACCCGCGAGTGGTCCTGCAGGCGGGCGTCGGCGAAGCGCTCGGCGATGGCGCGCACCTTGCGCACGCCCTCGGCCATGACCTCGGCGGTGCGGTACACGCCGCAGTGGTCCTCCATGACCTGCTGCAGCTCGCGGCGCAGGGCGTCCACCGACTCCCCCTCGCCACGCGCCTCCCAGCGCGTGAGCCGGTCCAGGGCGGCGGCCAGGCTGTCCTCGTCCAGGGGGCGGTGGTAGGGGTTGTCGCGGATGTAGCCGATCATGTCCTCGGCGGCCATGCGGCCGAACACCAGGATGTCCAGCAGCGAGTTGCCGCCCAGCCGGTTGGCGCCGTGCACGCTCACGCAGGCGCACTCGCCGGCGGCGTACAGGCCGGGCACCACCTCCTCCGGCGTGTTGCGGTGCGGGGCCACCACCTGGCCGTGGCGGTTGGTGGGGATGCCGCCCATGGTGTAGTGGGCGGTGGGATAGACGGGGATGGGGGTGTCGATGGGGTCGATGCCGAGGAAGGTCAGGCACAGGTCGCGGATGCCGGGCAGGCGCCGCTTGATGACCTCGGCCCCCAGGTGGTCCAGCTTGAGCAGCACGTAGTCCTTGTTGGGCCCGCAGCCGCGCCCCTCCTTGACCTCGGTGTAGATGGCGCGGCTCACCACGTCGCGGCTGGCCAGGTCCTTGGCATGGGGGGCGTAGCGTTCCATGAAGCGCTCGCCCTCGCTGTTGACCAGGTAGCCGCCCTCGCCGCGCGCCCCCTCGGTGATGAGCATGCCGCGCCCGGCGATGCCGGTGGGGTGGAACTGGAAGAACTCCATGTCCTGCAGCGGCACGCCGGCGCGCAGGGCCATGGCCAGCCCGTCGCCGGTATTGATGAGGGCGTTGCTGGTGGTGCGGTAGATCTGCCCCGCCCCGCCGGTGGCCAGCAGGGTGGCCTTGGCCTCGATGACGATGGGCTCGCCGGTGAGGATGGAGAAGGCCAGCACGCCGGTGACGAAGCCCTCGCCGTCCTTGATGAGGTCCACGGCGAAGTACTCGTCGAAGAACTGCGTGCGGGCGCGGATGTTCTGCTGGTAGAGCGTGTGCAGGATGGCGTGGCCAGTGCGGTCCGCGGCGGCGCAGGTGCGCGCCGCCTGCTCGCCGCCGAAGTGCTGGCTCTGGCCGCCGAAGGGGCGCTGGTAGATGCGCCCGTCGTCGAGGCGCGAGAAGGGCACGCCGGCGTGCTCCAGCTCGTACACCACGCGCGGCGCCATCTGGCACATGAACTCGATGGCGTCCTGGTCACCCAGCCAGTCGCTGCCCTTGACTGTGTCGTACATGTGCCAGCGCCAGTCGTCCGGCAGCACGTTGGCCAGCGCCGCGTTCACCCCGCCCTGCGCCGCCACGGTGTGCGAGCGGGTGGGAAAGACCTTGGACACCACGGCCACGCTGGCCTCGGCCTGGGCCAGCTGCAGGGCGGCGCGCAGCCCGCCGCCGCCGGCGCCGATGATGAGGGCGTCGAAGCGCCGCCGTTCCGGGCTCCCGTTCATGGCATCACCTGCGTCAGTATGAGCACCATCCAGAAGGCCATGGCCAGCAGGCCGGCGGCGGCCAGCGACAGGGCCGCCAGGCGCAGCCCCAGCGGGTGCACGTAGTCCACGATCACGTCGCGCACGCCGATCCAGGCGTGCAGGAACAGGGCCAGATAGAACAGCGTCACCGCCAGCAGCACCGGCGGCCAGCCCAGGAAGGCGCGCCAGCGCGCCGCGTCCCAGGGCAGGCCCCACAGCAGCGCGCCGCCAAAGGCGACGATGAACACCAGCAGATAGACCGCCGTCAGGCGCTGCAGCAGCCAGGGCCGGAAGCCGCCGATCACAGGTACAGCCTCGCCAGGATGGCCGCCGCCAGCAGCGGCCCGCCGGCCAGCACCCAGCACGCGCTGCGCGCCGAGGCGGCGCGCCCGATGCCGATGTCCAGGTCCAGCAGCAGGAAGCGCAGCCCGGCCAGCAAGTGGTGTGACAGGCTCCAGGCCAGCCCCACCGCCAGCAGCACGCCGGGCGGCGAGTGCAGGCCGCGGGCGATGGCCGCCATGCCGTCGGGACGCAGGCTGAGCTGCAACAGCCACAGCGAGCCGGGCACGGCCAGCGCCAGCAGCACCCCGCTCACGCGATGCAGGATGGACACCCGCCCCGGCGGGGGCAGGTGGATACGACGCAGATCGAGAAAGACCGGCGCTCGTCGGGCCATGGGCAAGCTCTCCTGGGTGTTCATCTCTGATACGGCGCGGCGCCGCATCCGGATTCCGTGCCACCGCCCTGGTGCCGGTGGGCGCTTTGCGGCGGCACAACCGCTATCGAGTATAATCGGCGCTCCCGCCCCGGCGAGCCCGCCTGTCGGCCGACCAACCGCACACGATTGGGGAGAGCGACATGAAACCCGAATGGAAGGCCTTTCTGATCGACAACGGCGCCGAGTTCGGCGACGACACCGACTACGAGGTGCAGAGCTTCGGCAATCCGGAACGGGAACGGCGCGTCACCCTCAGCGGCAACGTCATCCACGACCTGTCCCACAAGAGCCTAATGGAAGTGTACGGCGCCGATGCCCGCGACTTCCTGCAGAACCAGCTCACCAACGACATCAACCGCGTGGACGAGCGGCACAGTGTGCTGGCCGCCCACTGCAATCCCAAGGGCCGCGTGCTGGCCCTGTTCCGCGTCTTCCAGCGCGGCGACACCTTCTACCTGAGCACCCCCCGCGACGTGCTGGAGGACAGCCTGCAGCGCCTGCACAAGTATGTGCTGATGAGCAAGGTCACCCTGGAGGACGGCAACGACGCCCTGGTGCGCATGGGCCTGTCCGGCCCCCAGGCGGAGGATGAGCTGCAGGACGCCGGGCTGAGTGTGCCGCCCGGCGACGGCGACGTGGCACAGGTGGCCGGCTACAGCGTCATCCGCGTGCCGGGTCCGTTACCGCGCTTCGAGATCTACGGCGAGCTGGAGCCCATGCAACGCCTGTGGGAAAAGTTCAACGTGCGCTGCGCGCCGGTGGGCGCCCCGGCCTGGCGCCTGCTGGAGATCATGGCCGGCATCCCGCTGGTGGTGAAGGCCACCGAGGGCCTGTTTGTGCCACAGATGATCAACCTCGACCTCATCGACGGCGTCAACTTCACCAAGGGCTGCTACCCGGGGCAGGAGATCGTGGCCCGCACCCGCTACCTGGGCAAGCTCAAGCGCCGCATGTACCGTGTGCACTTCGGCATCGACCAGGTGCCCACGCCGGGCACGCCCCTGTACAGCCCGGACGACGAGACGCAGCAGCCCATCGGCCACATCGTCTCCGCCGCGCCCCACCCCGACGGCGGCGTGGCCACCCTGGCGGTGGTCACCATTCGCTTCGTGGAGGCCGGCGCGCCGCTCACCTTGGGCGCCCCCGACGGGCCCGCCGGCAGCCTCCACCTTCCGCCCTACGACATCCCGGCCCCGGAACGTGAATAGCCCGCGTGCGTCTGCTCTTCCTGCCCTTCGCCGTCGCCCTGCTCATGGCCTGGTACGCCTACCTGATCCGCCCCGTGCGGCGCCGCCGGTCCAACCTGCTGCTGCTGGCCGCCGGCGCGCTGCTGGCCCTGCTGGTGGCCGCCTTCACCCGCCTCGTCTGACCACCCGCCCGGCATGGACATCCTGACCAGCGACTTCCCCGGCGCCCACGAGCGCCACGTGCTGCGCAAGGACGGCAACCCCCTCTTCCCGCGCCCGCTGCGGCTGGACGACCAGACCCTGTTCGAGGCGCAGCGGCAGGACTTCGAGGCGCGCCAGGCCTTCCAGCGCGACTTCGAGGCCCTGCTGGAGGAGGCCGTCAACCTAGAGCAGAACGTGGGCACCGACACCCTGCTGCGTCTCAAGGGCCGCCTCGACCAGGCCTACGAGACGGCCTGCTTCGTGTCCGGCGACCAGACGGCCATCAAGCAGGCCATCCAGAAGCTCATCGCCGCCATCATGAACACCCTCTGGCAGCACATCGAGCCGGGCGATGCCCTGGCCCAGGCCGAGCTGCGCCAGGAGGAGATGGCCCGCCAGCAGCACTTCCGCCTGCTGGAGACGCCGCTCATCGCCGACCTGCTCTCGCCCCGCTCACCCATCGCTCCCGACGAACTGGCCCCCACCCTGCTCAGCAGCGAGGACGACGAGCTGCGCACCGCCCTGGCCCTGTTCGACGAGGCCCAGCTCGGCCTCGTGGTGAACCAGGCCAAGGCCCTGCTGGCGCCCTTCGAACAGCGCTCCGATTGCCCGCCGGAGGCCTGGCGGCGGCTGGAGATCATGGAGCGCGCCCTGCAGCGGCCCGACGCCCCCGCCACCTGACCTGCGTCACGCCACCGGCGACGACCCCGTCCCGGCCCCGTGGCCGGATGTGAAACTGTGACCCGACTAACGGCCCTGCCACCCGGCGCCCACTAGAGTCGACCCATGATCCGACGAACGGTCACCCTCGCCCGTTCGACGGAAGTGGGCCACCAGGACCCGCACACGATCACCGGTTCCGCAAGGACGAATCACCATGCACGACGATATCACCATCGAATGCCCGCACTGCGGGAGCCCCATCGGGCGCCACGACCGCATCCACCGCCGCGAATGGCAGTGGCTGCTGTTCCCTCACAGCCGCCGCTATCAGTGCCCGAAGTGCGAGCGCAAGGTGTTCATCACCAACATCGACAAGTACCGCCGGCGGCGGGCACGCAAGGCTGCCGACCCCGCGCAGCGGCGGGTGCGCAAGGCCGCCGACCCCGCGCAGCGGCGGGTGCGCAAGGCCGCCGTCCCTGCACAACGGCGGGTGCGCCCCGCCTGACCCCCGGCCGCGCTTGCCC
>JALVPS010000381.1 GCA_027031685.1 Gammaproteobacteria bacterium
GCGCCGCGCAGACCGTGACCATCAGCAACAACGGCGGCGCGGACCTCACCATCACCGGCCCCGTGACCCTGGCCGGCACCAATCCCGACCAGTTCGAGGTGACCGCCGACAGCTGCTCCAATACCACCCTGGCAGCGGGGGCCGAGTGCGCCGTGACGGTGGTCTTCAAGCCCACCGCCGTGGGGCCGCAGTCCGCCACCCTGAACGTTCCCTCCGACGATCCGGACACCAATCCGCTCACCGTGCCCCTCGCGGGGACTGGCGTGGCGGGGCCCACGGGTGGCATCGCCATCGACACGCCGGCCACGGGGCTGGACTTCGGCAGCCAGCAAGTGGGCACCGCCAGTGCCGCGCAGACCGTTACCGTCACCAACAATGGCACGGCGCCGCTCACCGTCTCGGCGGTCACTGTGACCGGCAGCAACGCGGGTGACTTTGCGGCCGACGGCACGGCTTGCACCGGTGCGCCGCTGGCCGCCGGCGCCAGCTGCGCCATTCCGGTCACCTTCACGCCCAGTGCCGAGGGGCCGCGCGCGGCTACCCTCACCATCGCCTCCGACGACCCGGACAGCCCCAGCCTCACGGTGCCGCTGGCCGGCACCGGCCTGGTGGCCCCGGTCGGCGATGTGGATCTGGGCGCCGCCGCCGGCGGGCTGGACTTCGGCACCGTCGAGGTGGGCCAGTCGGCCCCCGGCAAGGCCATTACCCTGACCAACCAGGGCGCCGCCGCCCTGGCCGTCGGCACGGTGGCCCTGGGTGGCACCGACGCCGACCAGTTCACGCTCGACGCCAGCGCCTGTACCGGGCAGAGCCTGGCCGCCGGCGCCAGTTGCGCCATCGTCGTCGGCTTCGCGCCCACCAGCCTGGGGGCCAAGACTGCCACCGTGACCATCACCAGCGACGACCCGGACGAGCCCAGCGTGACCGTGCCATTGCAGGGCGTGGGCACCGGATCGGAAGACCGTGACCACGACGGCCTCGCCGATCGCGACGAGCTGGCTCTGGGCACTGACCCGGACAACGCCGACACCGATGGTGACAGCATAGCCGACGGGGTCGAGGTGGGCGATCCGGCCGCTCCGAAGGATACCGACGGCGATACCATCATCGATGCCCTGGAGCCCAACAACCTGGACACCGACGGCGATGGCCGGGTGAACTTCAACGATCCCGACGACGACGGCGAGGGCGGCCCCACCGGCCCGGACGGGGAGGTCGGTCCCGACCCGCGCAATCCGCCCGACACCGACGGTGATGGCATCCCCGACTACCTGGATGCAGACAGCCTGAACGCGGCCGCCACCGCCGACTCCTCCGGCGACTCCGACGGTGATGGCCTGAGCGACAAGGCCGAGTGCGGCGGCAAGGAGCCGTTCTGCGTGGACAGCGATGGCGACGCCGTGCCGGATTACATGCAGGCCCGCCAGGCTGCCGTGCTCCGCGAGAGCGGTAACCGCGGCGAGGTCAAGACCGGACTGGAAGGGGGCATCGGCGGTGGCGCCACCGGCTTGCCGCTGCTGGCCCTGCTGGGGGCCGCCCTGTGGCGGCGCCGGCGGTTGGCCGCGGTGGCCGGCCTGAGCGGTGGTGCCCTGTTGGGGGGTGGGGCGCCACCGGCCGGCGCCGACCAGGGGCAGGGCTACGTGGGGGCCGGCATTGGCGTGTCTAGGGTCGAGCCGGATGCCTCGGGCACGTCCTACTCGGTGGCCGACGACAATGACATGGGCTGGAAGGTGTTTTTGGGTTACGACCTCAGCAAGTACTGGACACTGGAAGCATTCTGGGCCGACTTGGGCCAGTCGGACATGAACCCCGGCGGCGCCATCGACTACCGCGTATATGGACTGGAGGGCCTGCTCTACATGCCCGGCAACGTGCCCGGCCTGTCGGCTTTCCTCAAGCTGGGGGTGGGCCGGCTGGACACCTACAGCAACAATGTGCCCTTCACGCAGGTGGAGGACACGCAGCTTATCGGTGGCCTGGGCGCCGAGTATCAGTTCGCCAACCACCTGGCGGTGCGCGGCGAGTATGAATACTTCGACCGGGATGCCCAGCTGGTGTCGGTGAGCCTGATGGGACGCTTCGGGGGCGCCAGGCCCGCGCCGGCGCCAGAGCCGGCGCCAAAGCCGGCACCGCAACCGAAGCCGAAGCCGGTGCCCAAGCTGCGGGACAGCGACTATGATGGCGTATTCGACATCTCCGACCGTTGCCCGAACACGCCGGAGGGCGTGCAGGTGGATGGTGCTGGCTGTCCCATCGACCGGGACGGCGATGGTGTGCTCAACAGCCGTGACAAGTGCCCGGACACCGCGCCCGGCACCAAGGTGGACGACGTGGGCTGTCCGTTGGTGGAGAAATTCAGCGGCGTGCTGGAGGGCGTGACCTTCTATTCCGGGTCCGACCGCCTGACGGAGCACGCCAAGGAGATCCTGGACGGCGTGGCCGAGCAGCTGCTGCGCTACCCCACGGTGCACGTGCTGGTGGTGGGGCACACCGACAACGTAGGCTCGGCGGATTACAACAAGAAGCTGTCGCTGCGCCGCGCACAGGCCGTGGCGCGCTATCTGGTGAGCCGCGGCGTGGATGCGGCGCGCCTGCGCTACACCGGCAAGGGCGAGGCGGAGCCGCGGGCTTCCAATGCCACCCCGGAGGGGCGGGCCCTCAACCGGCGCGTGGAGTTCATCGTCACCCAGCAGTGAGCGATAGCGGGAGTGTGATGCCGTGTCCGCGGTGACTACGCCATTCCGGACCGGCATCACACGCCGCCGGTAATTGAGCGACTATCATGGGGCCCGCCCGCCGACGCGGTGGGCGCCGAAGAACCAACTACAACAACGAGGAAAGGGAGTTCCTTGCATCATGTTGATACAGCGTCTCCGATGTCTGCGCACGGATGAAGTGCAGCGCTTTACCGACGAGCTGAAACTGATCTTCTCTGCCGTGTTGCACCAGATCAACCGGCTGGAACGCCAGCTCATCCTGCGTCGCCCCCAGCCCAACTCCCTGTTCCTCAAGCCGCACGGCCACCTCGAGTGTCCGTTCGGCGCCTGGTATCACAGCGTCCAGCATCCTGCCCTGCGCGAGGACCCGGAGTTCCGTCGCCTGGGCGAGGAGCACCGCGACTGCTTCCGCCGCGCGGCGCGGCTGATGGCCGATCTGCAGCAGGACCGGCCCCTGGACGCGGCCGCCTACGATGCCTACCTGGCCGCCCAGGAGCGTTTCCTGTCCAGCCTGCAGAAGGTGATCTTCTCGCTCGGCGAGCTGGGCTCCAGTCTCGACCATCTCACCGGCCTGCCCAACCGCAAGGCCTTCCTGGACGCGCTGCGCACTGAGGTGGTGCGCGCCGTGCGCCAGGGGCATCCCACCTGCCTGGTGTACGCCGACATCGACTTCTTCAAGGCCATCAACGACACCCATGGCCACCCGGCCGGTGACGAGGTGCTGCGCGCGGTGGCGCGCTGCTTCGTGGACACGGTGCGGCGCTACGACCTGGTGGCGCGCTACGGGGGCGAGGAATTCGTGTTCTGCTTGCCGGAGACCACCCTGGCGGAGGGGCTGCGGGTGATGGAGCGGGTGCGTACCACGCTGGCCGGCTGGCCCATCCTGCTGGAGGACGGGCGCAGCTTGTATGTGACCGCCTCTTTCGGGTTGGCCGAGCTGGACCCGCGCCGCTCGCTGCGCGACAACCTGCAGCGTGCCGACCGCGCCCTGTATCGGGCCAAGCGCGCCGGCCGCAATCGCTGCCACGCCTGGCGCGACGAGCCGTCCATCGAGCGGGCTCCGGCCAGCCCGGTACCGTCAGTGCCACCCCTGCACGCCGCGGTGCACTGAAGCGGCCACCGCTGCGGCCGGTCACTGATAGACGAGATCGGGCAGCCAGGTGGCCAGCCGGGGCCAGGCGGCCAGCAGCGCCAATGTGAGCAGCTGGATGACGATATAGGGCGCCACGCCGCGATAGATGTCCGCCGTGCGCACTTCCGGCGGCGCCACCCCGCGCAGGTAGAACAGGGCGAAGCCGAAGGGCGGGGTGAGGAAGGAGGTCTGCAGGTTGATGGCGATCATGATGCCCAGCCACACCGGGTCCAGCCCCAAGGTGAGCAGCACCGGGCCCACGATCGGCACCACCACGAAGGTGATCTCGATGAAGTCCAGCACGAAGCCCAGCACGAACATCACCGCCATCACCACCACCACCGCGCCGAACACGCCGCCCGGCAGGTGGGTGAGGACCTCGTGCACGGCGTCGTCGCCGCCCAGCCCGCGGAAGGTGAGCGAGAACAGGGCCGCGCCGATGAGGATCATGAACACCATGCTGGACACGCGCACCGTGGTGCGCATTACGTCGCGCAGGCGGTCCAGGGTGAACTGGCGGTTGACGGCGGCCAGCAGCATGGCGCCCACCGCGCCCACCGAGGCGGCCTCCGTGGGTGTGGCCATGCCGGCCATGATGGAGCCCAGCACGGCCACCATGAGCAGCAGGGGCGGCAGCAGCACCCTGAGCATCTGGCCCGTGCCCACCGCCCCGCCGTCGTCGGGATCGCGTGGCATGCGCGCCGGGCGCCAGATCGATACCCCCATCAAGTAGAGCAGGTACAGCCCCACCAGCAGGAGGCCGGGGATCACCGCGCCGATGAACAGGTCGCCCACCGACACCGTGTCCGGCGAGAACACCCCCTGGTCGAGCTGCGCCTGCTGGTAGGCGGAGGACAGCACGTCGCCCAGCAGCACGAGGATGATGGACGGCGGGATGATCTGCCCCAGGGTGCCCGAGGCGCAGATGGTGCCGCAGGACAGGGCCGGGTCGTAGCCGCGCTTGAGCATGGTGGGCAGCGACAGCAGGCCCATGGTGACCACCGTGGCACCGACGATGCCGGTGCTGGCCGCCAGCAGCATGCCGACGATGACCACCGCGAAGGCCAGCCCGCCGGGGCGTCGGCCGAACAGCCGCCCCATGGTCTCCAGCAGCTCCTCGGCCAGCCGCGAGCGCTCCAGCATCACGCCCATGAACACGAACAGCGGTACCGCCAGCAGGGTCTGGTTGGTCATGATGCCGTATAGGCGCGAGGGCAGGGCGTCCAGGAACACCGGATCGAAGAGGCCCAGCGCGGTGCTGAGCCAGGCGAACAGCAGGGCCACCCCGCCCAGGGTGAAGGCCACTGGGTAGCCGGCCATGAGCACCACGATGACCGACAGGAACAGCAGCAGCGGCGGCCACAGGTTCATGGCCGCCATCCTCCCAGCATGGCCAGCTGGCGCACCGCCAGGGACAGGCCCTGCAGCAGCAACAGCAGCGGCAGCAGCAGGATGTAGCTCTTGAGCACGAACACCAGTGGCAGTCCGCCGGCCTCCTGGGAGCCCTCCAGCAGCGCCCAGGACTTGAGCACGTAGGGCAGCCCCGACCACAGCATGAACACGCAGAAGGGCAGCAGCAGAACCAGTGTGCCCAGCAGATCCACCCAGGCGCGCCCGCGCGGCGAGAGGCGCTGGTAGAAGATGTCCACCCGCACGTGGTCGTTATGGCGCAGGGTGTAGGCGGCTCCCCCCATGAACACCAGGGCATGCAGGTACAGCACCGACTCCTGCATGGCGATAGCGCCCCAGTCGAAGCCGTAGCGCAGCACCACGATGAGGAAGGTGATCAGCACCATGGCCAGTGTCAACCAGGCCAGTGCCCGCCCGATCCACTCATTGATCCAGTCCGCCGTGTCGGCCAGTCGCGCCAGCATGGGATGCCTCCGCTTGACAGTGGCGGCGATGGTACACCGAAAGCCCGCGCCAGGGGGAAGGGGGCGGTCTGATGAAGGCCCGGTGGATGGGGGCGACGGGGCTGGCCAGGCCGAAAATCAGGGGCTTCCCGACGACAATGGCGTGCCCGATCAATGGCGAATTTATGGGCATATATTTTTTTTATATCTAATTGATTTTATGGCCTCATATGCCCCGTCTATTGTCGGGGCGATGCGCAAAAAGACGCTTGCGCGGGGGGGCATTGTCCGTCAGAATGTGCGGCCGCCATGCCCGACAAAGGTCCGTTGTCCATGCCTGCAAGCCGTGCCGCCGCGGGCGCGGTCCCGGCGGCCAGCAAGGCCCGCGGGGTCGGGCGGTGGAAGATGGCGGGAATGGCGTCGGTCATGAATGAATTCCGGGCGCTGAGCGCAGTGCTACTGATAACCGTTTGCATTTGAGCAGGATTGTCGATGTTGTTTTTGGTTCACCCTGAGGAGATCAAATGAAATGTTTGTAACAAACCCCTTTTCCCATATCGACCTGGTGTCGACGGCGGTAATGCAGGGCTGGTTGGTGCTCATGGTGCTGCTGGTCATTGGCGGTACGCTGCTCGATGTCATTCACAAGAAGAGCGCGAAGTATTTCTTCCAGCTCGAGCAGGAGCAGAAGAAGCTCGCCAAGCGTGAGGTCAGTTCCGGCGAGCGCACCGGCCTGCTGGTCAAGACCATCGCCAACGAGGTGCTCACTTCCTCCGAGTTCGAGAACCCCAAGCGCCGGCTGTCGCACTTGCTGACCATGTACGGCTTCGTGCTGCTGGCGGTCGCCACCGCTGTCATGCTGTTCGTCTATGGCGGTGACAAGGACACCCCGGCCATCTGGCCCCTGCTGTGGCACCTGGGTGCCCTCATGCTGGCCGTTGGCGCGTTGTGGTTCTGGTTCTTCATCCGCGTGGATGTCTTTTCCGAGGGCAACAAGCCCGTCGACTACAAGCAGCGTGACATCTTCGTGGTGGCGCTGATCACCACCGCCATCTTCGCCCTGCTGTGGTCCATTTTCCAGTCCGCCGGCTCGGCCTTCCTGGGCAACCTGTTCTTCGTGCTGTTCATTGCCTCGGCCACCTTCCTGTTCTCCACCATCCTGTGGTCGAAGTTCGCGCACATGTTCTTCAAGCCCGCTGCGGCTTACCAGAAGAAAATCGCCTGGGCGGACGGCTCTCGCGAGAAGCTGCCCGACATTCCCGACCTGAGCAGCCCGGAGACACACAAGCGCTTTCCGGACATCCCCAAGTACATGGGCAAGAATCCTCCCAACATGGGTCTCGGCATCAAGCGCGAGCCGCCGAATCATTATTAATCGGAACAGGAGAAGAGAATTATGCCTACGTTTGTATACATGACGCGTTGTGATGGCTGCGGGCACTGTGTTGACATCTGTCCGTCGGACATCATGCACATCGACAAGGTCAACCGGCGCGCCTACAACATCGAGCCGAACATGTGCTGGGAGTGCTACTCCTGCGTCAAGGCCTGCCCGATGAATGCCATCGACGTGCGCGGTTACGCCGACTTCGCCCCGCTGGGTCATTCCGTCCGCGTGCGCCGCGACGAGGAGAAGGGGGTCATCGCCTGGCGGATCATCTTCCGCAACGGCAAGAAGGACTGGGATCTGCTGGCGCCCATCACCACCAAGCCGTGGGGCACGGGCATTCCCAATCTCAAAGAAGTGGCCGCGCCCAGCAAGGAGCAGCGCGACAGCCAGCTGCTGTTCAACGAGCCGAAATATATTCGTTTCGATGAGGGCGGCCTGCGCTCCGTCGAGGATACCGGCGCCAAGTTCAAAGTAGGGGTGTACTACTGATGGATTTCAAGACTGTTGTTGAAGACAATATCGACGTTCTCGTCGTCGGTGCCGGCCTGGGTGGCACGGGCGCGGCTTTCGAGGCCCGCTACTGGGGCAAGGACAAGAAGATCGTCATTGCCGAGAAGGCCAACATCGACCGCTCCGGTGCCGTGGCGCAGGGCCTGTACGCCATCAACTGCTACATGGGTACCCGTTTCGGCGAGAACAACCCGGAAGATCACGTGCGCTACGCGCGCATCGACCTGATGGGCATGGTGCGGGAGGATCTGCTGTTCGACATGGCGCGCCACGTGGACTCCACGGTGCACCAGTTCGAGGAGTGGGGCCTGCCGCTGATGCGCAACGAGAAGACCGGCGCCTATCAGCGTGAAGGTCGCTGGCAGATCATGATCCACGGCGAGTCCTACAAGCCCATCGTGGCCGAGGCCGCCAAGAAGTCTGCCGACAAGGTGTACAACCGCATCTGTGTCACCCACCTGCTGATGGACGAGAGCCGTCCCAACCGCGTGGCGGGTGCCGTGGGCTTCAACGTGCGCACCGGCGACTACCACGTGTTCAAGTCCAAAACGGTCATCGTCTCCGCCGGTGGCGCCTCCAATATCTACAAGCCGCGTTCCGTGGGCGAGGGTGCGGGCCGCGTCTGGTACGCCCCGTGGTCGTCCGGTTCGGCCTATGGCCTGCTGATCGGCGCCGGCGCCAAGATGACCCAGATGGAGAACCGCATCGTGCTGGCCCGCTTCAAGGACGGTTACGGTCCGGTGGGTGCCTACTTCCTGCACCTGAAGACCTACACCCAGAACGGCCTGGGCGAGGAGTACGAGTCCAAGTGGTGGCCGTCGCTGCAGGAGATGGTGGGCAAGGCCTATCTCGACCCCGAGGCGTCGCACCGGACGCACCGCCCGATCCCCACCTGCCTGCGGAACCACGCCTTCATCCAGGAGGTGAACGCCGGCCGCGGTCCCATCCGCATGGTGACCATGGAGGCCTTCCAGGATCCGCACCTCGAGGAGATCGGCTGGCACAACTTCCTGGGCATGACCGTCGGTCAGGCCGTGCTGTGGGCCGCCACCGACGTGGATCCCAAGTACGAGAACCCGGAGCTGACCACCTCCGAGCCATACGTCATGGGCTCCCACGCCACGGGCTGCGGCGCCTGGGTGTCCGGTCCCGAGGACGTCTCTCCGCCGGAGTATTTCTGGGGCTACAATCGCATGACCACCGTCGAGGGCCTGTTCGGTGCCGGTGACGCCGCCGGCGGTACGCCGCACGCCTTCTCCTCCGGTTCCTTCACCGAGGGTCGTCTGGCCGCCAAGGCCGCGTGCAAGTACATCGACGACGGCAAGGCCGAGGGCATCGTGGTCTCCGAGGCGCAGATCCAGAAGCGCCGCGAGGAGATCTACAAGCCGATGGAGACCTACCGCGTGTACCGCAACGCGATCACCGCCGGTACGGTCAACCCGTACTACATCAACCCGCGTCAGGGCCTGGATCGCCTGCAGAAGCTGATGGACGAGTACGCCGGTGGCGTGACGGTCAACTACATGACCAACGAAAACCTCCTCAAGATCGGCCTCAAGAAGCTCAAGCTGCTGGAGGAAGACTGGGAGAACGGCATTGCCGCCGAGAACATCCACGAGCTGCTGCGCGCCTGGGAGCTGAAGCACCGCATCATGACTTCCGAAGCGGTCATCCAGCACACCCTGTTCCGCGAGGAGACGCGCTGGCCCGGTTACTATTACCGTGGCGACTTCATGAAGCTCGACGACGAGAACTGGCACGTGCTCACCGTGTCGCGGCGCGACCCGGAGACCGGCGAGTACACCATGGAGAAGATGCCTCTCTACCACCTCATCGACGAGGACGACAAGAAGGAAGAGGAGGCAGCCACCGGCTGATCGTCGCTCCGGCGCCAACGCCCCTGCGTGGCACCGCGATGGATCGCCCCGCGTCCGCTTTCCGCCCCCGGTGGCTGCACGGCAGCAGCGGCGGCGGTTGGACACAGGGCGGCCCGTCCAGCGGCCGCGCCAGGGGTTCCCATGAAACCACCCGGCACCTCGTTGCCGGGTGGTCTCTTTGCGGGAACGATAAAGTATTCTGTGGCCGGGCCGCGCGGCGCGGTCACACCGCCCGGCCGGCACGTCCGGCCGTTTCCCTGTAACCCATGAATGCGGATAGACACACCATGCGTATTACCGAAATGTCCGACGAGGAAATCCTGGCGATTGCCGATCCCTGGTGGGACGAGCTGGTGAAATACTCCAACAATGGCAATTATTTGAAGTTCATCAAGAACTTCTCCAAGACCTTCCGTCAGGGCGCCAACGAGATGGAGGTCGGCAAGCAGTTTGCGCGTAGCAAGCTGGCGCGCACCCTGTCCAAGGACCGCGACTTCCTCGGCATCATCCGCCGTGGCGACTACGTCACCGTGCTGTACCGCCAGCGCAGCACCAAGCTGGAAGGCGAGTGGCTGGGCCGCCTGGTGCTCGGCTTCGAGGATGGGCAGGTGCGCATCTTCGGCGCCACCCTGTTCTGAGCGAGACGGTCATGACTGAAGAAGCAAGGGTCGAGGACGGCAAGTACGTCGAGCTGCTGTACAAGGTGCTCGACAAGCGGACCGGCAGCGTGCTGACCAGCGTGGAGTACCCCCTGGGCTATGTGCACGGCGTCAATGACATCCTGTCCGAGGAGGTGATGCGCGTGCTGGAAGGGCACAAGGCCGGCGACGTGGTGGAGGTGCCCATCGACGGCAACCTCATCTTCGGCCCGCGTGACGAGCGCCTGGTGTTCTCCGACCGCCTGGAGAACGTGCCCGAGGAATACCGCGAGGTGGGCACCACGGTGGTGGCGCAGAGCGAGAAGGGTGACGTGCGCAAGTTCCTGGTGGTGCGCAACGACGGTGAGGTGATCACCTTCGACGGCAATAACCCGCTGGCCGGCCGCGACCTGCTGTTCCAGCTGGAGATCCGCACCGTGCGCGAGCCCACCGAGGACGAGCTGGAGGCTGGCGGTGCCGTGGAGTCACCGGAGATCCAGAAGATGCTCAAGTCGGCGGTGAAAGTGCCCGGTGACTGACGGGGCGTGGTGCGTCCGCCGATACTGCGAAGGGGTGGCC
>JALVPS010000382.1 GCA_027031685.1 Gammaproteobacteria bacterium
GGCCACCAGACCGGCCACACCGGCGTTGATGTGCACCACGGTGCCGCCGGCAAAGTCGAGGATGCCCTTGCCGCCGAGCCAGCCACCGTCACCCCACACCCAGTGGGCGATGGGCGCATACACGAAGGTCAGCCACAGGGCCATGAAGATCAGCATGGCGGAGAACTTCATGCGCTCGGCGAAGGCGCCCACGATCAGCGCCGGGGTGATGATGGCGAAGGTCATCTGGAAGGTCATGAAGACCGTCTCCGGGATGGTGCCGCTCAGGCTGTCCACCGTGACGCCGGCCAGGAAGGCCTTGCTCAGGCCGCCCCAGTAGGCGCCCTCGCCGCCGAAGGCCACGCTGTAGCCGTACAGGGCCCACAGGATGGTCATGAGGGCGGTGATGGCGAAGCACTGCATGAGCACCGACAGGGCGTTCTTGGCGCGTACCATGCCGGCATAGAACATGGACAGGCCGGGGATGGTCATGAACAGCACCAGCGCCGTGGCGGTCAGCATCCAGGCCGTGTCGCCCGCGCTCAGGGTGGGCGCGTCCTCGGCGAAGGCCAGGGCGGGCAGCAGCCCGACCAGACCGACGGCCGGCGCCAGTCGCCGTCCAGAGATGAGTTTCAGCTGCATTTCGGGGTCTCCTCTTTGCGTCAAAGTGCTTCGGGGCCGGTCTCGCCGGTACGGATCCGGACCACCTGCTCGATGTTGGAAACGAAGATCTTGCCGTCGCCGATCTTGCCGGTGTTGGCCGCATTGCGGATGGCGTCCACCACCTTGTCGACGATGCCGGCCGCCACGGCGACCTCCACCTTGACCTTGGGCAGAAAATCCACCACGTACTCGGCGCCACGGTACAGCTCGGTGTGGCCCTTCTGGCGGCCGAAGCCCTTGACCTCGGTGACCGTGATGCCCTTCACGCCCACCTCGGACAACGCCTCGCGGACGTCATCGAGCTTGAAGGGCTTGATGATTGCAGTAACCAGTTTCATTGCTTGTCCTCCACGACCCGGTCCGCCGCGCGGGCGGCCGTGTCATTGCTTGTCAGGTGATGGGAACGGGTACTTCAGAAGGTTTTCGACCAGGACACGGTGACGCGCGGGTCATCGTCGTCGGAGTCGTTCTTGTCCAGCGCGATGCCGAAATCGCCCTTGCTGAGCGAGACGCCGAAGTGGTTCAGGTCGTCGCCGTCGCTGCCGAAGTCGTAGTTGCCGCCGTAGAGGCTCACGCCGTAGTCGTTGCCCAGATCGAAGTCGGCACCCAGGCTCAGGTACAGGTAGTTCTCGTCGGTGAAGTCGGCATTCACCTGATAGGCCACACCGGCCTTGAACACGCCGAAACCGAAGTTGGCGTACACCTCGGAGAAGTCGGAGTCGGTCAGCGTGGGATAGGCGTAATAGATGTAGCCCAGGTCGATGTTGACGCTACCCAGGTCCATGCCGTAGCCGCCATACAGGTCCAGCTCGTAGCCGGCATCGCCGAAGTCCACGTTGGATGTCCAGGTACCCGCGTAGAAACCACCATCGGTGCTGTAGTCCAGCCCACCGGAGATGGCGGCGCCGTCTTGGGTCTGCGTCATGCCGCGCCAGATGTAGTTGCTGGCCACGCCGATATTGGCCTCCAGGCCCGCCACGGCGGGGGCGGCGGCCAGGGCGCCCGCAAGGGCGAGGGGAATGGTCGTCAGTCGGATTGCGTGCTTCATTCTGAAGTCTCCTGGTTGGATCGTGTGGTAAAAAGCGCACTCGACCACAGGCATGCAAACCGTGTGCCATTCACATTTCACACCCGCCAGGCGGCCCTGGCGCCCCATTCCGGCGCCTGACGGCCCCTACATGCACCATCACGGTGCGCCACTGTTGCGCACACGCACCACGATAGTGCTGTTGCCTTTTTGCCCACGACCGGCGCCGCCCTGTGTGCGCAGGGCAGAAGTGCCATAATCCGGGCGGGAACACACACGGAATGCGTCATGATCGACCCCAAGAGACTGGATGAAATGGCCCGCCGCCTGGCCGAGCTCATGCCCAGCTCGGTGAGCCACCTGCAGGCGGACATCGAGAAGAACCTCAAGGCTGGACTGCAGGGCGTATTGCAGAAAATGGATCTGGTCACGCGCGAGGAATACGACGTGCAGGTGGCCCTGCTGGAGCGGGCCCGGCAGCGCCTGGCCGCGCTGGAGGCGCGCGTGGAGGCCCTCGAGCGACAGGTGCTCGGCGATCAGGGCTGATGTCGCTGGCGGTCGTCTACAGCCGTGCCCAGGCGGGCATGGCGGCGCCGCTGGTGCGCGTGGAGGTGCACCTGGCCAACGGCCTGCCCGGCATCGCCATCGTCGGCCTGCCGGAGACGGCCGTGAAGGAGAGTCGCGACCGGGTGCGGGCCGCCATCGTCAATTCGCGTTTCGAATTTCCCACCCGCCGCATCACCATCAACCTGTCACCAGCCGACCTGCCCAAGGAAGGCGGCCGCTTCGACCTGCCCATCGCCCTCGGCATCCTGGCCGCCTCCGGCCAGATCCCCGCCGACACCCTGGCGGCCCACGAGTGCCTGGGCGAGCTGTCGCTGGCCGGCGCACTGCACCCGGTGCGCGGCGTGCTGCCGGCCGCGCTGGCGGCGCGCGATGCCGGACGCGTGCTGCTGCTGCCAGCCGACAACGCCAGCGAGGCGGCCCTGGCCAGCGGGCTGACCGTGGGCGGGGCGCCGGACCTGCTGGCGGTGTGCGAGCACCTGAGCGGCGCCCGCCAGCTCACGGCCGACCCGCCACCCCGCCCGCAGCCGCAAACCTGGGAAGTGGACCTGGCCGACGTGCGCGGCCAGCCGGCGGCGCGCCGCGCGTTGGAGATCGCCGCCGCCGGCCGTCACCACCTGCTCATGGTCGGCCCGCCCGGCACCGGCAAGACCATGCTCGCCTCGCGCCTGCCCACCATTCTGCCGCCCATGACCGAGCAGGAGGCGCTGGAGGCCGCCGCCGTGGCGTCCATCGCCCGCGGCGGCTTCGACGTGCGCCAGTGGGGCCTGCGCCCCTTCCGCGCCCCGCACCACACCGCCTCCGGCGTGGCCCTGGTGGGCGGCGGCTCGCACCCCGCGCCGGGGGAGATCTCCCTGGCCCACCACGGCGTGCTGTTCCTAGACGAGTTGACCGAATTCGACCGGCGCGTGCTGGACGTGCTGCGCGAGCCCCTGGAGACCGGTCGCATCACCATCTCCCGCGCCGCCCGCCAGGCCGAGTTCCCGGCCCGCTTCCAGCTGGTGGCGGCCATGAACCCCTGCCCGCAGGGTTACGACTGCGATCTGCGCCACAACTGCCAGTGCACCCCCGAGCAGCAGCGCCGCTACCGCAACCGCATCTCCGCCCCCCTGCTGGACCGCATCGACCTGCAGATCGAGGTGCCCAGGCTGCCGCGCGAGGCCCTGCACGACGGCCCGCCCGGCGAGGACAGCGCCATCGTGCAGCGGCGCGTGGTGGCCGCCCGCGAGCGGCAACTGGCGCGCGCCGGCAAGGCCAACGCCGACCTCGGCAACCGCGAGGTGGAGGCCCACTGCCGCCTGGACACTGCCACCCGCCAACTGCTGGACACGGCCATGGCGCGCTTCAACCTGTCCGCCCGCGCCTAC
>JALVPS010000383.1 GCA_027031685.1 Gammaproteobacteria bacterium
CGCCCAGCCAGCGGCGAATGAGCCGCTCGGCGTCCGCCGGGCGCTCAGCCAGCAGCCGGCGGGCGGCCTGGGTCACCCGCGGGACGAGGGCGGCGTCGCGCCCCAGGTCGGCCACGCGCAGCTGCAACAGGCCGGTCTGGCGCGTGCCCAGCAGCTCGCCGGGGCCACGCAGCTCCAGATCGATCTCGGCGATGCGGAAGCCGTCGCTGGTCTCGCGCATGGCCTGCAGGCGGCGCCGGCCGCTGTCGGACAAGGGCGGCTGGTAGAGCAGCACGCAGTGGCTGCGGCGCGTGCCGCGGCCGATGCGCCCGCGCAGCTGGTGCAGCTGGGACAGGCCCAGCCGCTCGGCGTTCTCGATGATCATCAGGCTGGCGTTGGGCACGTCCACGCCCACCTCGATCACCGTGGTGGCCACCAGCAGGTCCAGCTCGCGGGCCTTGAAGGCGCGCATGACGGCCTCCTTGTCGGCGGGCTTCATGCGCCCGTGCACCAGGCCGATGCGCAGGTCGGGCAGGGCCGCCTGCAGGCGGTCGCGGGTGGCCTCGGCAGCCTCCGCCTGCAGCGCCTCCGACTCCTCCACCAGGGTGCACACCCAGTAGCACTGCTGGCCGCCGCGGCAGGCCTCGGCCACGTGCGCCACCACCTCGTCGCGACGGGCGTTGGACAGGGCCACGGTGGTGACCGGCTGGCGGCCGGGGGGCAGCTCGTCGATGACCGACACGTCCAGGTCGGCGTAGGCGGTCATGGCCAGGGTGCGCGGGATGGGGGTGGCGGTCATGATGAGCTGGTGCGGCTGCAGGCCGTCGCGTTCGCCCTTCTGGCGCAGGGCCAGGCGCTGGTGCACGCCGAAGCGGTGCTGCTCGTCGATGACCACCAACCCCAGGCGGTGGAAGGCGATGTCCTCCTGGAACAGGGCGTGGGTGCCCACCGCCACCGCCGCCGTGCCCCCGGCCAGCAGCTCGCGCATGCGGCGCCGCTCGGCGCTGCGCTGGCGGCCGGACAGCCAGGCCACCTGCACGCCCAAGGGCAGGAACCACTGGCTGAGGGTCTGGTAGTGCTGCTCGGCCAGGATCTCGGTGGGGGCCATGACCGCCGCCTGCTGGCCCGCCTCCACCGCCGCCAGGCAGGCCAGCGCCGCCACCAGCGTCTTGCCGCTGCCCACGTCGCCCTGCACCAGGCGCAGCATGGGCCAGGGGCGCGCCAGGTCGTGCAGGATCTCCTCGGTGACGCGGCGCTGGGCGGCGGTGGGCCGGAAGGGCAGCGCCGCCAGGAAGGGCTCGCTCAGCGCCCCGCTGGGGCGGATGGACGGGGCCGGCTGGTGCCGGGCGCTGTGGCGCAGCTGCAGCAGGCCCAGCTGGTGGGCCAGCAGCTCCTCGAAGGCCAGCCGCTGCTGGGCCGGGTGGCGTCCCTGGGCCAGCAGGGCGGTGTCGGCGTCCGGCGGCGGGCGGTGCACGTAGCGCAGGGCGTCGGCCAGCCGCCACGGGCCGGCGATGCCCGCCGGCAGCAGCTCGGCCACCGCCGCCACCTGGGCCAGGGCCAGGTCCGTGAGGCGGCGCAGGGTGGGCTGCTGCACGCCCTCGGTGGCAGGGTAGACCGGCGTCAGGCGGTCGTCCAGGAGCAGCGGCTCGCCCTGGCCGAACAGGCGGTACTCGGGATGCACCATCTCCAGCCCGGTGGGGCCGCGCCGCACCTCGCCGAAGGCGCGCAGCCGCTCGCCGGCGCGAAAACCCTGCCGCTGGCGCTGCGAGAAGTGGAAGAAGCGCAGCGTGAGGCGGCCGCTGCCGTCCCCCACCGTCACCAGCAGCATGCGGCGCCGGCGCTGCACCTGCTCGGCGTGCAGCACCTCGCCCTCGATCATCACGTGGCCGCCCTCGCGCAGGGTGCCGATGGGATGCACGCGGGTGCGGTCCTCGTAGCGCAGCGGCAGGTGGAACAGCAGGTCCTGCAGGGTGTGCAGGCCCAGGCGGGCCAGCTTCTCGGCCAGGGCCGGGCCGACGCCCTTCAGCTCGGTGACGGGCGTTTCGGCGGGGTCGGTGGCGGGCGGGGCGTTCACGGCGGGCGGCTGGGCATGGCGATGCCCCGATGATAGCAGCGCCCCCGTTACGCCTCGCCCTCCCCGGCCCCGGCGTCCCCGTCGCCGGCGTCCACCGGCAGGCCGTGCAGACGCCACTCGGGGAAGCCGTCCTCCAGGCGTCGCGCGCGGATGCCGTGGCGGCGCAGGCGGGCTACCGCCTCGAAGGCCAGGATGCAGTGCGGGCCGCGGCAGTAGGCCACCACTTCCTGGGCGGGGTCGAGGCGGTCGAGCTGCTGCTCCAGCCGCTCCAGCGGCACGTTGATGGCCCCCGGCACGTGGCCGGCGGCGTATTCCTCCGGCGGACGCACGTCCAGCACCGTCACCAGCCCGTCGCGGGCGCGCGCCAGCAGCTCCTCGCGGGCGATGGGCTCCAGCGCGTCGCGGCTGGTGAGATAGGTGCGCACCAGCGCGGCCACCTCGTCCAGATGGCGCTCGGCCACCGCGCGCAGGGCGTCCAGCAGCACCAGCACGTCGTCGCCGCTGAGCCGGTAGTACACGCGCAGGCCCTCCTTGCGCGCGGCCACCAGCCCGGCCTGGCGCAGCTGCTTGAGGTGCTGCGAGGTGTTGGCCACGGACAGGCCAGCCACCCGCGCCAGCTCGTCCACGCTGCGCTCCCCCTGGGCGATGAACTCCAGCAGCTCCAGCCGGTTGCCGTGTCCCAGGGCGCGGGCCACGCGGGCGAACTGGGCGAACAGTTCCTGCTTGAAGCCCCCCTTGCTTGACATGTGGCCCCTCACGCTTATGCTCTTTGGATTCAACAGATTACTTGAATAAGGACATACCCCTGTTTCCGTCGAGTATAACCAGCCGGCGCCCGGCCGGGGGGCCATGAACCCCGCCGCCTGGCTGGTGACGCACGAGGCGACGCTGCGACTGGCCGCCTTCGCGGGCGTGGCGCTGGTCATGGCCCTGTGGGAGTGGCGCGCCCCGCGCCGCCCGCTGCGGCTGCCGCGCCGCCAGCGCTGGACGGCCAACCTGGGGCTGGTGGTGCTGGACGGGCTGCTGGTGCGGCTGGTGGCGCCGGCCGCCGCGCTGGGGGTGGCGGCGCTGGCGGAGGCGCGGGGCTGGGGGCTGTTCCACGTGCTGGCCGTGCCCGGCTGGCTGGCCTTCGGCGTCTCGGTGGTGATCCTGGACTTCGTCATTTGGCTGCAGCACGTGATGGTGCACGCCATCCCCCTGCTGTGGCGCATCCACCGCGTGCACCACGCCGACCTGGACTACGACTTCAGCACCGGCGTGCGCTTCCACCCGCTGGAGATCCTGCTCTCCCTGGGCATCAAGTTCACCGCCATCGTCCTGCTCGGCCCGCCGCTGGCGGCGGTGGTGACCTTCGAGATCCTGCTCAACGTCATGGCCCTGTTCAACCACGGCAACGTGGGCCTGCCACCGCGCCTGGAGCGGGTGCTGCGCTGGCTCGTCGTCACCCCCGACATGCACCGCGTGCACCATTCCTGGGAGGACGACGAGGCCAACAGCAACTTCGGCTTCAACCTGAGCCTGTGGGACCGCCTGTTCGGCACCTA
>JALVPS010000384.1 GCA_027031685.1 Gammaproteobacteria bacterium
GGCCTCGCCCTGCCCGCCCTGGCGCAGCTCTACGGTCGCGCAGTGGCGGCGGACAGCCGGCGCGAGCGGCACCTGTTCCTGCGCCGGCTGGGCGACCTGGCCCTGTTCGTGAGCGGCATGTTCAGCGGCTGGATCCGGCGCCGGGCGGTGGACACGGACTATTTCATCGACATGGGCCGCTCGGCCTATGGCAGCCTGGCGGCGGAGGGGGCGGACAACGAACAGGTGTACGCGGGACTGGCCCACGGCTTCTCGCGCTGGGCCGGTCTTCTGGACGCCCTGTGCCTACACGCGCCGTGGCAGGAGCGGCTGGATCCGCTGCGCCTGCTGGAGCGCTGGTCGCCGGGGAACAACGAACGCCTGCGGCGGCGCCTGCTGGCCCTGGGCCTGCAACCGGCGGACGGGCCGGCCACCCGGCAGTAGGGGGAAATGGTCAGCGCAGGCGCCGGAAGGCGGCGCCGAAGTCCAGCGTGACGGGACAGCGCACGCCGCCGAAGGTGAAGGGCTCGCCGGCATTGTCGGCCACCTTGCGCAGGCGCCCCTCCGACCAGCGGAAGATGCGCGCCCGGCGGTCGTCGGGGTAGACCAGCACGTACCAGCTCACCCCCTCGGCCTCGTACAGGCGCAGCTTGAGGTGTTCGTCACGCACCGCGGTGGCCGGGCTGACGATCTCGAACACGATCTCCGGGGTGCGCGTGATGTGGGCCGGATTGTCGTCGTCGCACACCACCGCCACATCGGGGCGCACCACCGTGTCGCTGGCCACCTTCCAGTCGGTGTCCAGCAAGACCTCACAGTCGGGGCAGTCCTCCAGCCGGTCCAGCAGTTGACTGCCGATGGCCAGCGCCAGCACCTGATGGCGCTTGGCCGGCGACGGGGTCATGGCATAGGGGATGCCGCCAATGAGCTCCCAGTCACCCTGCCAGCGGCGGTAGTCCTCCCAGCCGTAGTGGGGCAGTTCCTCGCGGCGCACGGTGGTCATGGCTTGTTCTCCCACGGGGGAAGGCCCGCTTCGATCCTAGCACAAGGCAAGGGTCAGACGGCCACGCCGAACAGGCGCTGGAAGTTGGCGGTGGTCTGCTCGGCCACGGTCGCCAGCGGCTCGCCGCGCAGTCCGGCCACGAACTCGGCCACGTGGCGCACCCAGGCCGGCCGGTTGGGCTTGCCGCGATGGGGCACCGGGGCCAGGTAGGGGGCGTCGGTCTCCACCAGGTAGCGGTCGGCGGGCACCTTGCGCGCCACGTCCTGCACCTGGCGGGCCGACTTGAAGGTGACGATGCCGGAGAAGGAGACGTAGAAGCCCAGGTCGAGCACGGCGCGGGCGAAGGGCCAGTCCTCCGTGAAACAGTGGATGACCCCGCCGCAGTCGCTCGCCTCGCAGGCGCGCAGCAGGTCGAGGGTGTCGGCGGCGGCCTCGCGGGTGTGCACCACCAGGGGCTTGCCCAGGGCGCGGGCGGCGGCGATGTGCCGCTCGAAGCGGGCCCGCTGCCAGTCGAGATCGCCCTCGCTGCGGAAGTAGTCCAGGCCCGTCTCGCCGATGGCCACCACCTGCGGGTGCCCGCCCAGGGCCACCAGCCGCTCGACGTCGGGCTCCTCGCCCTCCCGGCTGTTGGGGTGCACGCCCACGGAGGCGCTGATCTCCGCGTGCCCCTCGGCCAGGGCCAGCACCTCCGGGTAGTGCTCCAGGTCCACGGCGATGGCCAGCAGATGGGCCACGCCCGCCTCGCGGGCGGCGGCCAGCTCGCCGTCGATGTCCTCGGCCAGCGGCGCGAAGTTCAGGTGGCAATGGGAGTCGACCAGGCGCAGGGTCATGGTCACACCTCGTCCCAGATGTACTCGACCACCTCCAGGTCGAAGCCGCCCAGGGCGTGGAAGCGCTTGGGCGCCGACAGCAGGCGCATGCGGTGCACGCCCAGGTCGGCCAGGATCTGGGCGCCCACGCCGTAGGTGCGCAGGTCCTCCGGCTGACCGCTGTGCTCGTGCCGCTCGGGCGGGTTGACCAGGTCGAGGCCGGCCAGCCGCTCCAGCAGGTGCTCGTCGCTCTCCGCCTGGCGCAGGATGACGGCCACGCCGCGCCCCTCCTCGGCGATGCGGCGCAGGGCGTCGCGCAGGGGCCAGCCAAAGGCGGTGGTGGCCACCGGCAGGATGTCGGCCAGCTGGTCCTGCAGGTGCACGCGCACCATGACCGGCTCGTCGCCGGCCACCTGGCCGCGCACCATGGCGTAGTGGATGTCGCCGTTGAGGCGATTGCGGTACACGTGCAGGTCGAACAGCCCGAACTCGGTGGGCAGGGGCTTGACCATGACCTTCTCGAGGGTCTTTTCCTTGTGGATACGGTAGTGGATGAGGTCCTCGATGGAGCCGATCTTGAGGCCGTGCTCGGCGGCGAAGCGCTCCAGGTCGGGACGGCGCGCCATGGTGCCGTCCTCGTTGAGGATCTCCACGATCACCGCCGCCGGCTCCAGGCCGGCCAGGCGCGCCAGGTCGCAGCCCGCCTCGGTGTGGCCGGCGCGCTCCAGCACGCCGCCGGGGCGCGCCATGAGCGGGAAGACGTGACCCGGCTGGACGATGTCCTCGGGGCGCGCGTTGGGGGCCACGGCGGTGCGGATGGTGTGCGCCCGGTCATGGGCGGAGATGCCGGTGGTGACGCCGCGGGCGGCCTCGATGGAGACGGTGAAGTTGGTGGCGTGCGCCTCCAGGTTGTTGGTCACCATGAGCGGCAGGTCCAGCTGCCGGCAGCGCTGCTCGGTGAGCGTGAGGCAGATGAGGCCGCGCCCGTAGCGGGCCATGAAGTTGATGTCCTCCGGCCGCACCAGCGAAGCCGCCATGAGCAGGTCGCCCTCGTTCTCGCGGTCCTCGTCGTCGACGATGATGACCATGCGGCCGTTGCGGATGTCGTCGATGATGGCTTCGATGGAGTTGAAGGTCATGGATGGGTCCTCTTGGGACGGTACGGGCCCGAATCAAGGGGCAGGCCGCTCAACCGCGCGGCATGAAACCGGCCCGCGCCAGCAGCGCCGTCAGGGCGTCGTCGGCCGGCGCCTCTCCGGCCTCGGGCCGCGGCCCGGTGAGCAGCCGCTCCAGGTAGCGGGCGATGAGGTCCACCTCCAGGTTGACGCGCCGGCCCGGCGTGGCCCGGTCCAGATTGGTGTGGGCCAGGGTGTGCGGCACGATATTGAGCTCGAAGTCGCAGTCCGCCACGGCGTTCACCGTGAGGCTGACCCCCTCCACGCAGATGGAGCCCTTGGCGGCGATGTAGCGGGCCAGCTCGCGCGGGGCGCGCACCGTGAAGCGCACCGAGCGGGCCTCCGGCGCGCGCGCCACGATCTCGCCCACGCCGTCCACGTGGCCGCTCACCAGGTGGCCGCCGAGGCGGGTGGTGGGCGTGAGGGCCTTCTCCAGGTTGACCGGATCGCCGGGACGCAGCTCGCCCAGGGTGGTGCGCCGCAGGGTCTCGCTGGACACGTCGGCCACGTAGTGGTCGCTGCCCCGCTCGATGACCGTCAGGCACACCCCGCTGGTGGCGATGCTGTCGCCCACGGCCACGTCGCCCATGTCCAGCCCGCCGGCATCCACGGTGAGGCGCATGTCGCCGCCGCGCGGGGTCATGTCGCGAATGTGGCCGACGGCCTGGATGATGCCCGTGAACATGGCGCGCTCAGACGAGGATGGCCTCGGGCGGCGGCTCCTGCAGCGCCACCGAGTAGATGCTGAGCGGCAGGGCCGTGCCGGTATTGAACTCGGCGCCCGCCTCCACGCCGGCGCGGGCGATGGCCACCGGGTCGTCCAGGCGGGCGTACAGGGCGTGCATGGCGCCCAGGGCGTATTCGGCACCCGAGCCGATGGCCCAGAAGCGGGTGTACTCGAACACCTCGCGCAGGGCGAACACGCCGAAGATGCCGTGCGGGTTCACGATCAGCGCGTCGATGTGGCTGGTCTCGTAGGGGTCGTCGTCCTCGTCCTTGGGGTTGAGGTAGTACTGCTCCTTGAGCACCGGGTGCAGGCGGCGGAAGGTCTCGAAGATGGCCTCGCGGCTGGACAGGTCCACGTCGTCGAGCTGGCGCAGGGCGCTCTGCACCACCAGCTGGTGGGCGGCGCTGCCGACGATGCCGATGCAGTTGCGGTCCAGCTGCAGGATCTTGTCGAAGGCGGCGTCGAAGGCGGCCGGCTGGCGCGTCTCACCGAAGGTGGTGAGGCTGTCGGCGGAAATGACGGCGGTGCCGCCCTTGCGGACGCAGACGATGGTGGACATGGGATCAGCGGGGTTCCGGTGTTGCAATGATGCGCCAGTCGTCGCCGACGGCGGTAATGTCCCCGATGCGCAGGGGGATGCGGCCGGCCATTGTAGTCAAGTCCGGCAAGTGAAATAAACCGCGCCCCCCGTCGCCCATCAGGTGCGGCGCCAGGTACAGCACCAGCTCGTCCAGCAGGCCGGCCGCCAGCAGGGCGCCGGCCAGGGTGGCGCCGGCCTCCACCTGCACCTCGTTGATCTCCCGCTCGGCCAGGCCGCGCAGCACGGCGGCCAGGTCCAGGCCGGTCGCGCCGTGCGGCACGGGCAGGAAGTCCACTCCTGCCAGGTCGGCCAGGGCCGGCGGCGGCGCGTGGCGCACGTCGTGCACCAGCAGCACTGGCCCGGGCAGGCCGAACAGGCGCGCCGTGGGCGGGGTACGCAGGGCGCTGTCCAGCACCACGCGCAGGGGCGGCGGGGGCGGCTCGTCCAGCCCCAGCGTTTCCGGCGCCAGGCGCAGGTTGAGCGAGGGGTCGTCGTGGCGCACGGTGCCCCGCCCGGTGAGGATGGCGTCACTGCGCGCGCGCCAGCGCTGCACGTCGCGGCGGGCGGCGGGGCCGGTGATCCACTGGCTCTCGCCGCTGGCCATGGCGGTGCGCCCGTCCAGGCTGGCGGCCAGCTTGACGCGCACCCAGGGGCGGCCCCGCGTCATGCGCTGCACAAAGCCGCGGTTGAGGGCGCGCGCCTCGTCGGCCAGCAGGCCGCTCTCGGCGGCGATGCCGGCGGCCCGCAGCCGGGCCAGGCCGCGGCCGGCCACTTGCGGGTTGGGGTCCTCCATGGCCGCCACCACGCGCGCCACGCCGGCCGCCACCAGGGCGTCGGCGCAGGGCGGCGTGCGGCCGTGGTGGGCACAGGGCTCCAGGGTGACGTACACGGTGGCACCGCACGCCCGCTCGCCAGCGGCGCGCAGGGCGTGCACCTCGGCATGGGGACCGCCGGCACGGCGGTGCCAGCCCTCCCCCACCACGGCGCCGTCGCGCACGATGACGCAGCCCACACGGGGGTTGGGGCGGGTGGTGTACAGGCCACGCCGCGCCAGCCGCAGGGCGCGGGCCATGTGGGCGTGGTCGGCCGCACTCCAGGCCACGGTCAGTCGAAGTCGTCGCCGTCGAGCAGCGAGATCTGGTGGTGGCGCGCCTCGGGCGGCGGCTCCTGCTCGAGGCGCTCCACCAGTTCGCGGAAGGCCTCGATGTCGTCGAAACTGAGGTAGACGGAGGCGAAACGGATGTAGGCCACCTGGTCGAGCCGATGCAGCTCCTCCATCACCCAGTCGCCCAGGCGGCGGGTGGGCACCTCGCGCTCGCCGGCGGCGGCCAGGCGCCGCTTGATGCGGCCGATGGCGTCCTCCACGTATTCGGTCTGCACGGGGCGCTTTTCCAGGGCGATGCGCATGGCGCGGCGCAGCTTGTCCTCGTCGAAGGTCTCGCGCCGGCCGTCGCGCTTGACCAGCCGGGGCAGGGTCAGTTCCACCGTCTCGTAGGTGGTGAAGCGCTCCCCGCACTGCGGGCAGTGGCGGCGACGGCGCACCTGGCTGCCCTCGTTGGCCAGCCGGGAGTCGATGACTCGCGTGTCACCCGCGCCGCAGAAGGGGCAGAGCATGGTCATGCCCTCTCAGACCGGCGCCTGTTCGTACACCGGGAAGCGCCGGCACAGGGCCAGCACCTGTTCCCTGACGCGGGCGATGGCCTGCTCGTTGTGGATGTCGTCCAGCACGTCGCAGATCCAGTGCGCCAGCTGGCGCGATTCGGCCACGCCCAGGCCGCGCGTGGTGATGGCCGGCGTGCCGATGCGGATGCCGCTGGTGACGAAGGGCGATTCGGGATCGTTGGGCACGGCGTTCTTGTTGACCGTGATGTTGGCCTGCCCCAGCGCGGCGTCGGCCTCCTTGCCGGTCATGGGCTTGTCGATGAGGTCCACCAGGAACAGGTGGTTGTCGGTGCCGCCGGAGACGATCTCGTAGCCGCGCTCCATCATGGTGGCGGCCATGGCGCGGGCGTTGTCCACCACCTGCGCCTGGTAGGCCTTGAAGTCCGGCTCCAGGGCCTCCTTGAAGGCCACCGCCTTGGCGGCGATGACGTGCATGAGCGGGCCGCCCTGGGTGCCGGGGAAAACCAGCGAGTTGAGCTTCTTCTCCACCTCCGGATTGGCGCGCGCCAGGATGATGCCGCCGCGCGGCCCGCGCAGGGTCTTGTGGGTGGTGGAGGTGGTCACGTCGGCGATCTGCACCGGGCTGGGATAGACGCCCGCCGCCACCAGCCCGGCCACGTGGGCCATGTCCACCACCAGCCAGGCGCCCACGCGGTCGGCGATGTCGCGGAAGCGCTGCCAGTCCACGATGCGTGAGTAGGCCGAGAAGCCGGCCACGATCATCCTCGGCCGGTGCTCCTCGGCCAACACCTCCACCTGCGCGTAGTCGATCTCGCCGGTGGCCGGATCCAGGCCGTACTGCACGGCATTGAAGATCTTGCCGGAGAAGTTGACCCTGGCGCCGTGCGTGAGGTGGCCGCCGTGGGCCAGGCTCATGCCCAGGATGGTGTCGCCGGGCTGGCACAGGGCCAGGTACACGGCCGCGTTGGCCTGCGAGCCGGAGTGCGGCTGCACGTTGGCGTAGTCGGCGCCGAATAGCGCCCTGGCGCGTTCGATGGCCAGCGCCTCGGCCTGGTCCACGTATTCGCAGCCGCCGTAGTAGCGTTTGTGCGGATAGCCCTCGGCATACTTGTTGGTGAGCACCGAGCCCTGCGCCTCCATGACGCGCGGGCTGGCATAGTTTTCCGAGGCGATGAGCTCGATGTGCTCTTCCTGCCGGCGCGCCTCGGCCGTGAGGGCCCGATAGAGTTCATCGTCGAAACCGGCGATCCGCATATCCGCTGCAAACATGTGTGTCTCCCTGGGGGTGGCCTAAGGTACAGGTCGTCGAATTGTATCATCATGATGCGGTAGGCGCGCGCCGGCGCCACAGGATATTGTGGTTGCCACCCGTCCGGCGGCGGCGGGAACCGGCGCCGGCCGCGGCCACTCCAACTCACAGTCCCGCTGCCCGAGTCGAACATGCCCGTCCCATCCGCCCATCGGCGTCTCCCTGCCCCACTGCTGCACGGCGCCGTGTTGCTGGCCGCCCTGGTCCTGCTGGGCCTGCTGGCCTGGCAGTGCGTGCGCCACATCGCGCCGCGCGTGGCCGCCGACCTCACCCGCCGCAGCACGATGGTCCTGCGCCTGGCCGGGCTGGGGGACGCCATCACCCCCGAGGTGCGCGGCTTGACCGTCACCCTGCGCGGCACCGTGCCCGACGCCCTCGCCGAACGGCGCGCACGGCGGGTCGTGGAGGGGGTGTGGGGCGTGGCCCGCGTGGTGAGCGAGCTGACCGTGGCCTCGCCACCCCCGCAAGCGCCGCCTGCCACCACGCCGGCCCCGGCGGCGGAGACACCACCCCCGTCAGCGCAGGCGCCTCCGGCGGCGGACCCCGCCACCCCCGACGACCCGGCCGTGGCCGCCTGCCGGCGGCGCCTGAACGCCCTGTTCACCACGCGGCGCGTGCAGTTCGTGTCCGGCCACGCCGAGCTGACCCGCGACAGCCGGGCACTGCTGGACGCGGTGGCCGAGGCCCTGGACGACTGCCCCGAGGTGCGCGTGACCATCACCGGCCACACCGACGACCGCGGCGACCCCAGCCTCAACGAGGCGCTCAGCCAGCTGCGCGCCGAGGCGGTGCTCAACGCCCTGGTGGCGCGCGGCATCGACGCCGACCGCCTGCTGGCGATGGGCCGCGGCTCCGCCGAGCCGGTGGCCGACAACGCCACCGCCGAGGGGCGCGCCGCCAACCGGCGCATCGAGTTCCACCTGCAGCGATGAGGCCACCATGAGCTACCTGATCACCCAGATCGTCGTCTGCCTGCTGCTGGCCGCCCTGCTCGGCGGCCTGGCCGGGTGGCTGCTGCGCGCCCTGTACGGCCGCGAGCAGACCGCGCGCCTGGTGGCGGACTACGAGCGGCGCTTGCGCGACTGGCGCCGCCTGGAACGCGAGCGCGACCGGCTCACCGAGCGCATCCAGGGCCTGGAGCGCGAGAACGTGGACCTGAACGCCAAGCTGCTGGGCATGACCATCGAGCGCGACCACCTGCGCCAGTTGCAGCGCGGCCTGGCCGCCGGACCCGGCGGCGACCGGCTGGAGCCGTCCGGCGAATACGAGGTGGAGGAGATCCAGGGCATCGGGCGCGGCTTCGGCCGCCGCCTGCGCCAGCTGGGCATCACCACCACCCTGGAGCTGCTGGAGGCCGGCAACGACCCGGCACGGCGCGAGGCCATCGCCGAGGCCACCGGCGTGGCGCCCTTCGTGGTGCGCAAGTGGGTGAGCATGGCCGACCTGTTGCGGGTGCCCGGCGTGGGGGCCCGGGAGGCCGAGCTGCTGGAGGCGGCCGGCATCCTCAGCGTGCAGCAGCTGGCCCGGCAGGAAGCTTTCGCCTTGGCCCACGAACTGAGCGAGATCAACGCGCGCGAGCGCCGCGCCCCCGAGGCCCCCACGGTGGAGCAGGTGCGGGTGTGGATCGCCGCCGCCCGCGAGCTGCCGGAACGCCTGCAACCCTGACCCCGAGCCGGCCCTTTGTGGCTATAATCGCGCCCCTTTCCGCAGCCACGGCAGAACGTCCCGCAACATGGCCCAGTACATCTTCACCATGAACGGAGTGGGCAAGGTCGTCCCTCCGAAGAAGGAAATCCTCAAAAACATCAACCTCAACTTCTTTCCCGGCGCCAAGATCGGCGTGCTCGGCTACAACGGCGCCGGCAAGTCCACCCTGCTACGCATCATGGCCGGGGTGGACAAGGACTACATCGGCGAGGCGCGCCCGCAGCCGGGCATCAAGATCGGCTACCTGCCGCAGGAGCCGCAGCTCGACCCCGCCAAGGACGTGCGCGGCAACGTGGAGGACGGCCTGCGCGACATCAAGGACGCCCTGGCCGAGCTGGAGCAGGTGTACGCCGCCTACGCCGAACCCGACGCCGACTTCGACGCCCTGGCGGCCCGCCAGGCGGAGCTGGAGAACATCGTGCAGGCCGGCGACGGCCACAACCTGGAGCACAAGCTGGAAGTGGCCGCCGACGCCCTGCGCCTGCCGGCGTGGGATGCCGACGTGACCAAACTCTCCGGGGGTGAGCGGCGCCGCGTGGCCCTGTGCCGCCTGCTACTCTCCGCGCCGGACATGCTCATCCTGGACGAGCCCACCAACCACCTAGACGCCGAGTCGGTGGCCTGGCTGGAGCAGTACCTGCAGGAATTCCCCGGCACGGTGGTGGCGGTCACCCATGACCGCTACTTCCTGGACAACGTGGCCGGCTGGATCCTGGAACTGGACCGTGGCCACGGCATCCCCTGGGAGGGCAACTACTCCTCGTGGCTGGAGCAGAAGGAGCGGCGGCTGGCCCAGGAAGAGCGCGCCGAGGCGGCCCGCATCAAGGCCATGCAGCACGAGCTGGAATGGGTGCGCAGCAACCCCAAGGGGCGCCACGCCAAGAGCAAGGCCCGCCTCAAGCGCTTCGAGGAGCTGGCCTCCAGCGACTACCAGAAGCGCTCCGAGACCAACGAGATCTACATCCCGCCCGGCCCGCGCCTGGGCGATCTGGTGGTGGAGGCCGAGGGCATCGGCAAGCGCTTTGGCGAGCGCGTGCTCTACGAGGGCCTCAGCTTCCGCATCCCGCGCGGCGCCATCGTCGGCGTGATCGGCCCCAACGGGGCCGGCAAGACCACCCTGTTCCGCCTCATCACCGGCCAGGAGCGGCCGGACAGCGGCGAGATCCGCATCGGCGAGACGGTGCAGATCGCCTACGTCGAACAGACCCGCGACAGCCTGGACGACAACAAGACCGTGTGGGAGGAGATCTCCGACGGACAGGACACCATTGTGGTGGGCAACTATCAGGTGCCCTCGCGCGCCTACGTGGCGCGCTTCAACTTCCGCGGCAGCGACCAGCAGAAGCGCATCGGCGAGCTGTCCGGCGGGGAGCGCAACCGCGTGCAACTGGCCAAGCTGCTCAAGCGCGGCGGCAACCTGCTGCTGCTGGACGAGCCCACCAACGACCTGGACGTGGAGACCCTGCGCGCCCTGGAGGAGGCCCTGCTCGACTTCCCCGGCAGCGCGGTGGTCATCTCCCACGACCGCTGGTTCCTGGACCGCATCGCCACCCACATCCTGGCCTTCGAGGACGACGGCCAGGTGACCTGGTTCGAGGGCAACTTCAGCGACTACGAGGCGGACCGCCGCCGGCGGCTGGGCGACGAGGCCGGCCAGCCGCGCCGCAGCCGCTATCGCCGGCTGGCCAACTGAGTCCCCGCCCGGCGCGACCGGGACAGGGGCGGCCAGGATCCACCTGCCCGAGGACACC
>JALVPS010000385.1 GCA_027031685.1 Gammaproteobacteria bacterium
CGTCCTCCTCCCAGTTCTTCATGAACACGGCCCGCACCGGGTGGCCGGCCTCCAGCAGGCGCAGGGCGGCCACGGAGGAGTCGACGCCGCCGGACAGGCCGACGATGATGGGCGGGCGGGCGGTGGCGGTCATGGGGCTCGGGCGGTGGCGGATGGGACCCGGTGGGGGCCGCGCCGCTTGCTATAATGCGCCGCGCTCTGACCCGGTCCGGGCGTTCATCCCCACATGATACTGGAGTAGTGCATGGCTTTTCAGCATATCGTCGTCCCCGACAACGGAGAGAGGATCACCGTCAATCCCGACCAGTCGCTCAACGTGCCGGACCGGCCCATCATCCCCTACATCGAGGGCGACGGCATCGGGGTGGACATCACGCCGGTGATGAAGAAGGTGGTGGACGCGGCGGTGGACAAGGCCTACGGCGGCCGGCGCGCCATCGCCTGGATGGAGATCTACGCCGGCGAGAAGGCCAACCGCCTGTATGGCGACGAGGTGTGGCTGCCGGAGGAGACCCTGGAGGCCATCCGCGAGTATCTGGTGGCCATCAAGGGCCCCCTCACCACGCCGGTGGGCGGCGGCATCCGTTCCCTCAACGTCACCCTGCGCCAGGTGCTGGACCTGTACGTGTGCCTGCGCCCGGTGCGCTACTTCCCGGGCACGCCCAGCCCCCTCAAGCACCCGGAGCTGACCGACATGGTCATCTTCCGCGAGAACTCCGAGGACATCTATGCCGGCATCGAGTGGGAGGCGGGCACGCCGGAGGCCAGGAAGGTCATCGACTTTCTCGTCAACGAGATGGGCGTGACCCAGATCCGCTTCCCCGACACGGCCGGCATCGGCGTCAAGCCGGTCTCCGCCGAGGGCACCAAGCGCCTGGTGCGCAAGGCCCTGCAGTACGCCATCGACAACGGGCGCGATTCGGTGACCCTGGTGCACAAGGGCAACATCATGAAATTCACCGAGGGCGCCTTCAAGAACTGGGGCTACGAGCTGGCCCGCGAGGAGTTCGGCGCCGAGCCCCTGGACGGCGGTCCCTGGCATCACTTCACCAACCCCAGGACCGGCAAGCAGATCATCGTCAAGGACGTCATCGCCGACGCCTTCCTGCAGCAGATCCTGCTGCGTCCGGCGGAGTACGACGTGATCGCCACCCTCAACCTCAACGGCGACTACATCTCCGACGCCCTGGCGGCCCAGGTGGGCGGCATCGGCATCGCCCCGGGCGCCAACCTGTCCGACACCGTGGGCCTGTTCGAGGCCACCCACGGCACCGCCCCCAAGTACGCCGGGCAGGACAAGGTCAACCCCGGCTCGCTCATCCTGTCCGCGGAGATGATGCTGCGCCACATGGGCTGGACGGAGGCCGCCGACCGCATCATCGTCGGCCTGGGCGCGGCCATCGAGAGCAAGAACGTCACCTACGATCTGGCGCGCCTCATGGAGGGCGCCAACCAGGTGTCCTGCTCCGGCTTCGGCGAGGAGATCGTCGCCCGCATGTGACGCATCGCACAGCCGACCGGCGGGACGCTCTGAAGTGCCGGCCGGCGTTGATATACTCGGGGTGTGTCTCCATCATGGCCTGAACGCCGTATGGCCCACGCGGCGAGCGGCAGGCGGGGTTCCCGCCTGCAGGGCAGGGGTGGTCGGGCCAGCGGCACAGCCGCCGCCGGGGGCATCACCGAGGTGTTTGAAACCGTGCTGCAAAGATTCCGATCGAGACGACATGGCCGACAAACCACTGCACGATGCGGACGCCGGTCTGGCGCTGGACACCGCCCGGCCGGAGCTCAAGGAGCCGCGCCGTTTCAATGTGATCCTGCTCAACGATGACTATACTCCCATGGAGTTCGTCGTCGATGTGCTCGAGCGCTTTTTTTCCATGGACCGGGAAAAGGCGACCCGCATAATGCTGAATGTGCACACGAAGGGAAAAGGCATCTGTGGCACATTCACCCGTGACATTGCCGAAACCAAGACAGCTCAGGTCAACGAATACGCCAGAGCGCACAGTCACCCCCTGCTGTGCACGATGGAGGAGACCTGACGGAGAGAGCGCACATGCTGAACAAAGAGCTTGAACAGTCGCTGAACGAGGCTTTCAAGCAGGCGCGCGAGAAGCGCCACGAATTCATGACCGTCGAGCACCTGCTGCTCGCGCTGACCAACAACCCCACCGCCGCCCACCTGCTGCGCGTGTGCGGTGCCGATCTCGACAAGCTCGCCCGCGAGCTGACCGCCTTCATCGACGAGAACACCCCCCGCCTGCCCCCGGGCGACTCGCGCGACACCCAGCCCACCCTGGGCTTCCAGCGCGTGCTGCAGCGGGCCGTGTTCCACGTGCAGTCCTCCGGCAAGAAGGAGGTCAGCGGCGCCAACGTGCTGGTGGCCATCTTCGGCGAGCAGGAGTCGCACGCCGTGTATCTGTTGCACAAGCTGGACATCACGCGGCTGGACGTCGTCAACTACATCTCCCACGGTATCACCAAGTTCCAGGAGGAGGACCAGGACGGCAGCAGCGGCGAAGCGGCCGCCGACAGCCGGGAGGAGGGCGAGCCGCGCAGCAACCCGCTGGAGGAGTTCGCCACCAACCTCAACCGGGAGGCCGCCGAGGGCCGCATCGACCCGCTCATCGGCCGCGAGGCGGAGGTGGAGCGCACCATCCAGATCCTGTGCCGGCGGCGCAAGAACAACCCGCTGCTGGTGGGCGAGGCCGGCGTGGGCAAGACGGCCATCGCCGAAGGCCTGGCCAAGAAGATCGTGGACGGTGAGGTGCCTGAGGTGCTGGCCGATGCCGTGATCTATTCTCTGGACCTGGGCTCGCTGGTGGCCGGCACCAAGTACCGCGGCGACTTCGAGAAGCGCCTCAAGGCCCTGCTGGCGCAGATCCGCAGGCAGCGCCACGCCATCCTGTTCATCGACGAGATCCACACCATCATCGGGGCCGGTTCGGCCTCGGGCGGGGTGATGGACGCCTCCAACCTGATCAAGCCCATGCTGGCCAACGGCCAGCTCAAGTGCATCGGCTCCACCACCTACCAGGAGTACCGGGGCATCTTCGAGAAGGACCGGGCCCTGGCGCGGCGCTTCCAGAAGATCGACATCGAGGAGCCGTCGGTGGAGGACACCTACGAGATATTGAAGGGGCTCAAGAGCTATTTCGAGGCCCACCACGAGATCCGCTACACCAACAACGCCCTGCGCGCGGCGGTGGAGCTGGCCGACCGCTACATCACCGATCGCCACCTGCCGGACAAGGCCATCGACGTGATCGACGAGGCCGGCGCCAACCGGCGTCTGGAGCCGTCCGACACGCGCCGCAAGGTGATCAACGTGCACGACATCGAGACCATCGTCTCCAAAATGGCGCGCATCCCGGCCAAGAGCGTGTCCGCCTCCGACAAGGCGGCCCTCAAGAACCTGGAGCGCGACCTGAAGATGGTGGTGTTCGGTCAGGACGAGGCCATTGAGCACCTGGCGGCGGCCATCAAGATGTCGCGCTCCGGTCTGGGTGACCAGAACAAACCCATCGGCTCGTTCCTGTTCGCCGGCCCCACCGGCGTGGGCAAGACCGAGGTGACCCGCCAGCTGGCCC
>JALVPS010000386.1 GCA_027031685.1 Gammaproteobacteria bacterium
GGAGCCGGAGCGGGCCGACTACCAATGGGACCTGGTGATTTCGCTTTTGAGATTGGCGGACGAGGAAGGGAATGCGTCTTTTGGGCCGCGGGCGCTCGCGATTCTCCGGGCATTGCACAGGCAGGGCAAGCTCACTCCCGATCAGCAGGCGCTGTTGGCCCAGCTCGAGGCGGTGTTTGGCGAGTAGCTGCTCCGCGGCCGAGCCAGGCAAGCCCGGCCGCGAAGCGCCGCCCTTGAAGGCTAGCCCGGCGTGCCCAGGAAGCGGGCGCGGAAGGGCGGCAGGTCGTTGCCGTCGAGGCGGCCGTCGCCGTTGAGGTCGGCGCGCATGTCGCGGGCGGCGGGCACGGCGGCGCGCCAGCGGGACAGGTCGGCGAAGTCGACGCGGCCGTTGTCGTCCAGGTCGGGGTCGCAGGCGTTGCCGTGGCCGTCGCCGCCCACGTCGAGCTGGTCGGGGTTGGCGGTGGTGGGGCAGTTGTCGGCGCTGTCGGGCAGGCCGTCGCCGTCGCTGTCGGTGGCCTGGGTGGCGCTGGCCGCGGTGGAGGCGCTGGCGATGAGCTCGTCGCGGATGGCGGCGCTGTCGAACTGTGCCTTTAAGGCGGCCACTTCGGGCAGGTTACTGTCGCGGAACAGGTCCTGCAGGTGGCCGTAGGAGAGGGCCTGGTAGCGCAGTTCGGCGCGCACGGTGACGCCGCTGAGGTTGGGGTCCAGGTTCACCTGGTAGGTGACGGTGTCGCCGCCCTGGTCGAAGTCGGGGTCGAGGCGGGCGGCGCCGGCCACGCGCACGTCGGCCGGGGCGGTGGCCTTGTCGAAGCCGGCCGGGGTGAGGCGGTTGTCCTTGAGGTAGGTGGCGGCGCGCAGCAGGGTGTGGGTCACATTGCCGTCGGTGTCGCCCATGATGGGCTCATACACCTGCACCTGGTCGGCGGCGGTGATGAGGTCGTAGTGCGGCTCGTACCGGGTGGGATCGGCATCCACGGCCACGCCGGCCAGGCTGCCGTCGGGGTTGAGCTTGCCGGACTCGAACAGGACGTTGCCGTTGGCGTCCTCGACCACGAAGTGCAGGTAGACGCGCCGCGAGGGGTAGCCGCTCGGGAGCTTGTGGCCGGTGTGGTTGGTGATGGCCACCTGGGCGGTGAGCACGCCGTTGTTGAAGGTGACCTTGGGCAGGGCGAGGCTGGCGGCGCCTTGCAGCAGGTCGCGGGCACGGGCGATGGACTGGCCGAAGGCCGCGCTGGAGGCGAGCACGCCTAGGGCGTCGCGGTTGTCGTCCAGCAGCTGCATCATGGTGGTGTTGGCGCCCAGGAAGCTGTGCTGTCGGAAGCCGCTGCGGGCGGTCAGGTTGCGCGGCCGGCTGGCGATCTTCACCGGCTCGTTGACCACCGGCATGTGGCAGTCCTGGCAGCTTTTTTCCTGGGGACCGCCGTCACGGTAGTCGCTGTGGCGCCACTCGCTGAACACCATCTGCTCCGGGAACTCGCTCTCCGGCGTGGTGCTGGCCACGTTGCCGTTGGCGTCCACGAAGGGCGTCTTGAGGTCGTGGCAGGTGCCGCACAGGGCGGAGGTGCCGGTGTGGGTGCCGAGCTGGGGCGTGAAGCGGACGTTCATGCGCATGGGCCCGGTGCGGGGGTCGGCGTACTGGCCGTAGGCGGGGCGGTCCACCGGGTTGGGGTATTGCAGCACGCTGTAGTGTCCGGAGCTGCCGGCCAGGGTGCCCAGATTGCCGTCGTCGGCGATCTGGTGGCAGAGGGTGCAGCTCACCCCGTCCATGGCGTGATCGAAGTAGCGGCCGGCGGGGTCGGTGAAGCTGCCGCTGCCGAGGATCAGCAGGGGCTGGCCGTCCTTGGCGGCGCTGTCGTTGGCCATGGGGGCGTGGCAGCGGGAGCACTTGTCGTTGATCTCGTCGGCCAGAGCGGGATGGCGCTTGAGCTCGGCGGCCACCTTGGCGCGCCAGTAGGGGTCGCGGGTGGCGTTGGCCATCATGCTGGCCTCCCAGGCGCGGCGGATGGACAGGTCGTTGCCGCTGCTGTCGGCCAGGCCGTCGTGGCAGCTGGCGCAGCGGCCGGAGCCGGAGTAATGGGTGTCCTCGAAGTTGGGGTCGCCGGTGGGGGTGGCCAGGGCGGGCGCCAGGGCGCCGCCCAGCAGGGCGGCCAGGGCCGCCCGCAGGGTGGGTCCGTGCATGTCGTTCTCCTTGCGTTGTCGTGTCTTGTTGTGTCTCCGCTCAGCGCAACGGCTCAGCATGGGCCACGTCGATGACGAACACCCAGCCGGCCAGCGACTGGCCGGTGCGACCGTGGGCGCGGATGAGGGCCAGCGCCTCGTCCACCCGCTCGTCGGGGGCAGATCAGTTCCAGCTTGACCTCGGCGATCATGGGCTCGCCGGCCTCCACGGAATAGCCGCGCTCGCGGGCGTCCAGCGCCGCCAGCGTGCCGCGCACGTCGATCACCGACAGGTGGGCCCGGGGCGCGTGCAGCCCGGCCTGGCGCAGGGCGTGCACCACGTCGGGCACGCGGTTGCGGTGCAGAAAGGCCTTGATCTCTTTCATCGTCATGACGCCTCGTTTGGTTGACGGCTGCGTTCGCGGCGGCCCTCCATCCATTCGTAGATGACCGGCAGCAGCACCAGGGTGAGCAGGGTGGAGGTGATCAGGCCGCCCACCACCACGGTGGCCAGCGGCCGCTGCGTCTCGGCCCCCACGCCGGAGGAGAGCAGCATGGGGATGAGCCCCAGGATGGCCACGCTGGCGGTCATGAGCACCGGCCGCAGCCGCAGCTCGGCGCCGCGTCGCACCGCCTGGGCCACGGTCAGGCCCTTCTCGCGCAGCTCGTTGATGAAGCTGATCAGCACGATGCCGTTCAGCATGGCCACGCCGAACACGGTGATGAAGCCGATGGCCGAGGGCACCGACAGGTACTGGCCGCTCAGGTACAGCGAGACCAGCCCGCCGATGGTGGCGAAGGGCACGTTGGCGATGATCAGCGCCGCGTAGCGCACCGAATTGAAGGCCGTGTAGAGCAGCACGAAGATGAAGAAGATGGTCACCGGCACGATGAGCGACAGCCGCTTCAGCGCCCGCTGCTGGTTCTCGAAGGCCCCGCCCCACTCGATCCAGTAGCCGGGCGGCAGCTTCACCTTGTCGGCGATGGCCCGGTTGGCGTCGGCCACGAAGCCGTCGATGTCGCGCCCGCGCACGTCCATCTGGATGACGGCGTAGCGCTGCAGCTGCTCGCGGCGCACGAAGGAGTAACCCTCGGAGACGCTCACCTCGGCCACCCGCGACAGGGGGATCAGCCCGCCGCCGGGCGTGCGCAGCGGGATGTTGCGGATGGCCGCCACGTCGCGCGTGTGGGCGTCCGCCAGGCGCGCGGTGATGGCGAAGCGCCTGACGCCGTCGATGAGCGTGGTGAGCGGCTCGTTGCCGATGCCGGCGCGCACCACGGTGAGCACCTCGTCGGCGTTCAGGCCGTAGCGGGCCAGGGCCTCGCGGTCCACCTGGATGCGGATCTGCGGCTTGCCGATGTTGGCCTCCAGCGAGAGGTCGGCCACGCCGGGCACGGTGGCGATGGCGTTCTTGATCTCGCCGGCCAGG